>NZ_JBHXTO010000059.1:0-50825 GCF_042677425.1 Streptomyces sp. NPDC127119
TTTTTATTTTTATGGCTTCTTTTGGAGCGGCGGTTGCGGTTCCGGCTGTTTGCCCCCCGCGGCCACGGCCGTGTGCTGGTTCTGCGGCTGAGTGCTTACGCCGCCACCGGCTCCTTCAGCTGCGGTGCCGTCGCCGTCTCGGCGGACTTCTTCGTACCGCCGTCGGGAGCCTGCTTGCGCATGCCCTTCAGGACGATGACCAGGCCGGCCGTGACCGCCGTGCCGACCGCGATGGCCAGCAGGTAGAGGAACGGGCTGCCGATCAGGAAGGTGACCCAGATGCCGCCGTGCGGGGCGCGCAGGGTCGAGCCGAACGCCATGGTCAGGGCGCCGGTGACCGCGCCGCCCGCCATCGAGGCCGGGATGACCCGCAGCGGGTCGGCGGCAGCGAACGGGATGGCGCCCTCGGAGATGAAGGACGCGCCCAGGACCCAGGCGGCCTTGCCGTTCTCCTGCTCGGCCGGGGTGAACAGCCTCTTGCGGAGGGTGGTCGCCAGTGCCATGCCGAGCGGCGGGACCATGCCCGCGGCCATCACGGCCGCCATGATCTTCATCGCGGAGTCGCTGGGGTCCTGCACGGCGATCCCGGCCGTGGCGAAGGCGTACGCGACCTTGTTGACCGGGCCGCCCAGGTCGAAGCACATCATCAGGCCGAGCAGGACGCCGAGCAGCACCGCGTTCGTGCCGGAGAGCCCGCCGAGCCAGTCCGTCATCGCCTTCTGGGCCTCGGCGATGGGCTTGCCGATCACGATCAGCATCAGGAAGCCGACGACCATCGACGAGATCAGTGGGATCACGACCACCGGCATGATGCCGCGCAGCACCGGCGGGATCTTGATCCGCTGGATGGCGAGGACCACCGCGCCGGCCAGCAGACCGGCGGCCAGACCGCCGAGGAAACCGGCGTTGATGTTGGCCGAGATCATGCCGCCGACGAAGCCCGGCACGAGGCCCGGCCGGTCGGCCATCCCGTAGGCGATGTAGCCGGCGAGGACGGGGATCAGGAAGCCGAAGGCGACGCCGCCGATCTGGAACAGCAGCGCGCCCCAGCTGTCGATCTGGCCCCAGTTGAAGACCTCGGTGACCGGCTTGGCCTCGTTGATCTGGTAGCCGCCGATCGCGAACCCGAGCGCGATCAGCAGACCGCCCGCGGCCACGAAGGGGACCATGTAACTCACGCCGGTCATCAGCCACTTGCGGAGCTTGGTGCCGTAGCCGTCGCCGGGGTCGCCCGCCCGGTCCACCGGGGTGCCGCCGGGCCGGGCGGCCGACGTGGACTCGCCGCGCTCGGCCCTGCCGCGCACATCGGCGATCAGCTCTGCGGGCTTGTTGATGCCCGCCTTCACACCGACGTCGACGGTGGGCTTCCCGGCGAACCGTTCCCTCTCCCGTACGGGCACGTCGTGCGCGAAGATCACGCCGTCCGCCGCGGCGATGACGGCGGGGTCGAGCCGGGTGAAGCCGGCCGAGCCCTGTGTCTCGACGACGATCTCGACGTCATCGGCCTCGCGGCCCGCGTTCTCCAGCGACTCGGCCGCCATGTAGGTGTGCGCGATACCGGTGGGGCAGGAGGTGACGGCGACGATCCGGAACGGCTGCCGGGCGTGGCCCTCGGCCACGGGTTCGGCCCCGGCCGGGGCCGCTGTGGCCGACGGGGCCGAGGGAGTCGACGGAGCCGAGGGGGTCGACGCCGGCTCGGCCGGAGCGTCGGCGGTGGCCTCCTTGGCTGCCGCGGGCTCGGGTGCGGCCCCAGGGGTCTCGTCCCCGCGGATGAGCGCCGCCGCGGACTCCGCGTCGTCCGCCGACCGCAGCGCGGTCGTGAACTCGGCGTTCATCAACTGGCGGGCCAGCGACGACAGGATCGTCAGGTGGGCGTCGTCCGCACCGGCCGGAGCGGCGATCAGGAAGATCAGGTCGGCGGGGCCGTCCGGTGCGCCGAAGTCGACCCCCGCCGCGCTGCGCCCGAAGGCCAGGGTCGGCTCGGTGACGTACTCGCTGCGGCAGTGCGGGATGCCGATGCCGCCGTCGAGGCCGGTCGGCATCTGGGCCTCGCGGGCGGCGACGTCGGCGAGGAATCCGTCCAGGTCGGTCACCCGCCCCAGAGACACCATGCGCTCGGCGAGGGCACGGGCCGCCGCTTCCTTCGTATCGGCGGACAGGTCGAGGTCGACCAGTTCCGCGGTGATCATCTCGCTCATCGCGGGCTCCTTCGCTCGCGTATCGCCCGGGGAGAGTGGTGGGCGAGGGTGGGGACGGGGACGGGGGTTGCTTCGGTCGCCTCAGCCACTGCGGCCGGTGCGGTTGGTGCAGTTGTTGCGGCTGGTGCGGGGTGGGCTGAGGGGGTGGTCATGACGCCGGCTCCGTCAGTACGCGGTCGACCGGGATCTCCGCGGTGACCGTCACCGCGCCCGGGTCGAGGTTCGCCGGGCTCGGCATCACGCTGCCCGGCAGCTGGACGGCCGCCGCTCCGTGCGCCACGGCGGAGGCGAGCGCGCCGGGCCCGCTGCCGCCCGCGATGAGGAAACCGGCGAGGGAGGAGTCGCCGGCGCCCACGTTGCTGCGTACGACGTCGACGCGGGCGCTCGCGAACCACGCGCCGTCCTCGTCGACGAGCAGCTGCCCGTCGGCGCCGAGGGAGGCGAGCACGGCCCGCGCGCCCAGCTCCCGCAGTTCCTCGGCGGCCTTGACCGCGTCGCCGACCGTGGCGAGCGGGCGGCCGACCGCCTCGGCGAGCTCCTCGACGTTCGGCTTGACGACGTCGGGCCGTTCGCGCAGGGCCGCGAGCAGGGCCGGTCCCGAGGTGTCCAGTGCGATGCGGGCGCCCGCCCGGTGGGCGCGGGCGACCAGTTCCGCGTACCAGGAGGGTGCGAGGCCGCGGGGCAGGCTGCCGCAGCAGGCGATCCAGTCGGCGTCGCGGGACTGCTCGCGCACGGTCTCCAGGAGCGACTCCTCCTCGGCGGAGGTGAGTTCGGGTCCGGGTGCGTTGATCTTCGTGAGGACGCCGTCGGCCTCGGCGAGCGCGATGTTCGAGCGGGTCGCGCCGGCGACCGGGACCGGAGCGACCTCGATGCCCTGTGCGTCGAGGAGGTCGGCGACGAGTGCGCCGGGGGCGCCGCCGAGCGGCAGGACCGCGACGGTGCGCCGGCCGGCCGCGGCGACGGCCCGCGAGACGTTGACGCCCTTGCCGCCCGGGTCCATGCGCTCGCCGGTGGCCCGGATGACCTCACCGCGGTCGAGCGAGGGGACCTCGTACGTGCGGTCCAGCGACGGGTTCGGGGTGACGGTGAGGATCATGCGCGCACTACTTCCGTGCCGCCGCGCTCGATGGCGGTGGCGTCTTCGGGGCTCAGACCGCTGTCGGTGATCAGGAGGTCCACCTCGTCGAGGCCGCCGAAGCGCGCGAAGTGTTCCTGGCCGTGTTTGGCGGAGTCGGCGAGCAGCACCACGCGGCGGGCCGCGGCGAGGGCGGCGCGCTTCACGGCGGCTTCGGCGAGGTCGGGGGTGGTCAGGCCGTGTTCGGCGGAGAAGCCGTTCGCGGCGAGGAAGACCACGTCCGCGCGGATCTCGCCGTACGCCCGCAGCGCCCAGGCGTCGACCGCCGCGCGCGTACGGTGCCGGACGCGGCCCCCGATGAGATGGAGCTGGACGCCGGGGTGGTCGGCGAGGCGGGCCGCGATGGGGAGGCTGTGCGTCACGACGGTGAGCGAGGCCTCCAGCGGGAGGGCCCCGGCGAGGCGGGCGACGGTCGTGCCCGCGTCGAGGATCATCGTGCCCTCTTCGGGCAGTTCGGCGAGGGCCGCCTTGGCGATGCGGTCCTTCTCGTCCGCGGCGGTGGTCTCGCGCTCGGCGAGGTCGGGCTCGAAGTCGAGCCGCCCGGCCGGTAGGGCACCGCCGTGCACCCTGCGCAGGAGTCCCGCCCGGTCGAGGGCCTTCAGGTCCCGCCGGATGGTCTCGGCCGTGACCTGGAACTCCTCGGCCAGCGATACGACGTCCACGCGTCCACCGTCACGTGCGAGCCGGAGGATCTCCTGCTGCCGCTCAGGTGCGTACATGCCCGTTCGCCTCCACTCCGTGCCCGAACCTGTGGTTTCACTCGCAGGCTACGCCCGCGTTTCGGGAAAGTAAACAGGTTCGGGCACCGATGTGGGCATGAACGGGCACGAGCGGACATCGTTGCTCGGCCGCTGCTCGGCCACTGCCCGGCCGCCGCTCAGCGGACGAGTTCGGGCTCCTGGTCGTCGGCGGGGGTGGACGCGGTCGCCGCCGCGGGCGCTTCGTCCGTGACATCCGCACCCTCCGTGGCGTCCGTCGCCTCCGCGCCCTCCACGTGCTGGGCCGGGCGCTTCGGCAGGGCGAGCATCAGCAGGAAGATGACCGCCATCACGACGGCGACATAGACCAGCGCGTGCTGGAAGGCGTCGACGAACGCCGCGCCGACCTCCGGCGGCGCCAGGCGGTCGGACATCGTGCCGAAGAAGACGACGGAGACCAGCGCGAGGCCGAGGGCGTTGCCCATCTGCTGAACCGTGTTGATCAGGCCGGACGCCGAACCGGCGTGCTCGCGCGGGACCTCGGAGAGCACCGCGTCCGTGAGCGGGGCGACGATCAGGCCCATGCCGAGGCCCATCACGACCAGCGGGAGGGCCATCTGCCAGGAGGCGATGGACAGGCCGTACCGCTCGGACTCCCAGATGTAGAGCAGCACACCGGCGGCCATGGTGAGCGCGCCCGCCTGCAGCACCTTCCGGCCGAACCGCGGCACCAGCTTCTGGACCGAGAGACCCGCCGCGAGCGACACCGCGATCGAGAACGGTACGCCCGTCAGGCCGGCCCGCAGCGGGCTCCAGCCGAGGCCGGTCTGCATGTAGAGCGTCCAGATCAGGAAGAAGATGCCCAGGCCGATCCCGAAGACGGTCTGGACGGCGATGCCCGCCGCGAAGCTCTTCACCTTGAACAGGGAGAGTTCGACGAGCGGCGAACCGTCACGCGCCGTCTTGTGCTTCTCGTACGCCACCAGCGCGCCGAAGACGACGAGGGAGCCGCCCATCGACACGTATCCCCAGGTCGGCCAGTCCAGCTCGCGGCCGCGGATCAGCGGGTAGAGCAGCATCAGCAGACCGAGGGTGACCAGGGCGACGCCGACGAGGTCGAGCTTCAGGGCCCGCGGGGCCTTGGACTCGGTGATGAACTTCCGGCCGAGGATCAGGCCGGCGATGCCCACGGGGAGGTTGATGAGGAAGATCGGCCGCCACTCCAGGCCGAACAGGTTCCACTCGGTGAGCAGCGCGCCGAAGAGGGGGCCGGAGACCGCGCCCAGGCCCACGATCGCGCCGAACAGGCCGAAGACCTTGCCGCGTTCGTGCGCCGGGAAGGTGGCGTGCACGATCGACAGGACCTGCGGGACCATCAGCGCGGCCATCGCTCCCTGGAGGATGCGGGAGGCGACCAGCATGTCCGGGTTCACCGCGAAGCCGCAGAGGGCCGACGCGAGGGTGAAGCCGCCGATGCCGATGAGGAAGAGGCGCTTGCGGCCGTGGATGTCGCCCAGGCGTCCGCCGGTGATCAGGCCCGCGGCGAAGGCGAGCGCGTAGCCGGCGGTGATCCATTGGATCTGGCTGAACGTGGCGCCCGCGTCCCGCTGGATCGAGGGGATCGCGATGTTGACGATCGTCACGTCGACCAGGTCCATGAAGGCGGCCGTCATGACGATGGCCAGGGCGTACCAGCGGCGGCGGTCTGCCTCCGGCTGGGGGGACGCGGGGGTGGTGCTCGGTGAGGTCATGGTTTGACGGTAGGGGGGATGTAGGTCAGGTCGTGTCCTAGTTGTGGGGGATGCTCGGGGTGCGGGCGGACGGGGTGGGTGCGTTCGGAGGGTGCGGGTGCGTCGTGGCCGGTCGCGCCGTTCCCCGCGCCCCTGAGAGCGAAAGACAGAGGATTGCGCCGTTCCCCGCGCCCCTTGGGGTCCGCGCCCCTAGGTCCTGTCGTCAAATTCCCGACGTCCGCCCGGAGGGCGGGCCGGGCGGCGTCTGGTGCGTGCTCTCGGTGTGCCGGGCGGAAGCCCTCGTACTGGACGTACTTGGGCTTTCGCCCGGTGCAGCGAGAGTGCGTGCCAGGCGTCGCCCGGCAGGCGGGAATTTGACGACAGGGCCTAGGGGTCCGCGTCCCCGGTCGGTTCCATGAGAGGGAGACATCTATGAGTACGGATACTCCGGCGCGGCTGTTGCAGTTGTTGTCTCTTCTTCAGACTCCTCGGGAATGGCCCGGTGGGGAGCTTTCGGAGCGGCTCGGGGTGTCCCGGCGGACCGTGCGGCGGGATGTCGACCGGCTGCGGGAGCTGGGCTATCCGGTGCAGGCGACCAAAGGCGCGGACGGCGGCTACCGGCTGGTCGCCGGGAAGGCCATGCCTCCGCTGGTGCTCGACGACGAGGAGGCGGTGGCGATCGCGGTGGGCCTGCGCGCGGGCGCGGGGCACGCCGTCGAGGGCGTCGACGAGGCCTCCGTACGGGCGCTGGCCAAGCTCGAACAGGTCCTGCCGAGCCGACTGCGCCACCGCGTCTCCACCCTGCAGGCCGCCACCACTCCCCTGACGACGGGCGACGGCGCCAGCATCGCGCCCGAGACGCTGACCACGATGGCCTCGACGATCGCGGGGCAGGAGCAACTGCGGTTCGCGTACCGCGCGGGGGACGGGGCCGAGAGCCGGCGCCGGACGGAGCCGTACCGGCTCGTGTCGACCGGCCGCCGCTGGTATCTCGTCGCGTACGACCTCGGCCGCGAGGACTGGCGTACGTTCCGGGTCGACCGGGTGTCTGAGCCCTTCGCGACCGGGGCCCGTTTCACGAAGCGCGAGCTGCCCACGGGGGACGCGGCCGAGTATCTGCGGCAGTCGATGTACCGGCGGCAGGAGACGTACGAGTTCGACGTGACGTTCGTGGCACCGGCGGACTTCGTCACGGCGCGGCTGCCCGCGTGGCTGGGGGCGCCCGAGCCGATCGACGACCGGCGGTGCCGGTTGCGTGCCTCGACGGGGGACGCGGTGGAGTGGATGGCCGTGCGGCTCGCGATGGTGGACTGCGAGTTCACTGTGCACGCGCCCGCGGAACTCGTGGCGTGTGTAAGGGACTTGGGGGGACGGCTCAGCCGGGCCGTCAAGGGGTAGCGGGCTGCGCGGGTGGCAGGGGGTGCCCGTCCCGGCGAACGACGTGTCCGCCGGGGCGGCGCGCCTCCGTGACACAATGTGCCGCCTGGGTCACCCCGGGGTTCAGGTTCGGGGTGGCCCAGTCGTCGTGTCCGCATGCCTCACACGGAGCACCGAACGCCGTACGCCGGACGCCGGACCCAGCGCGCCGCCCGCCGCGTGTCGCAGGTCCCCCGCAGAACGGCCGTACGACCCCGGACATGGAGCCGAGCCCCGGCGCCAGGGGGGGGAGGCGCCGGAGCTCGGCTCTGGAAGAGTCCCGGCACCGGGGGGAGTGCGTCGGGACTCGGCTTTGGGGGGTCCTGGGGTTTGTGCCCCGGGACCGATGTGTTGAAGCGGCTGTAAACGGACTTCTGTGCGACCCGGTGAGCGGCTCTGACCAGCCATGCCGTGAGGCGTGGCCGACACAGATCTGCTCGTCCGTCCCGCGGTAGGCTCGCATGCCCCCGAAACGGGGACCCAATCCCCTCGAAGAGGACGAGTTTTCCTCATCCCGGACCGGGCCCCGGACCAGGGCCTGAACCGCTGCCCGGACCGGGGCGCCGCCGGAGCCCGCAGGCGGTCTACGCCGCGGCGTCGAACCCCGTGGAACGGGCCAGCTTCTTCAGTTCCATCAGCGCGTGCTTCTCGATCTGGCGGATGCGCTCACGGGTGAGGCCGTGCTCCTTGCCGACCTCGGTCAGCGTGCGCTCGCGGCCGTCGTCTATCCCGTACCGCATCTTGATGATCGAGGCGGTGCGCTGGTCGAGGCGGCCTATGAGGTCGTCCAGCTCCTCGCTGCGCAGCAGCGTCAGCACGGACTGCTCGGGCGACACGGCCGAGGTGTCCTCCAGCAGGTCTCCGAACTGGGTGTCGCCCTCGTCGTCCACCGCCATGTTCAGCGAGACCGGGTCGCGGGCCCAGTCCAGGACGTCGATGACGCGCTCCGGCTTGGAGTCCAGCTCCGCCGCGATCTCCGTGGGCTCCGGATCGCGGCCGTGCTCGCGGTTGAACTCGCGCTGCACACGGCGGATCCGGCCCAGCTCCTCCACCAGGTGGACGGGGAGCCGGATGGTGCGGGACTGGTCGGCGATGGACCGGGTGATGGCCTGCCGGATCCACCAGGTCGCGTACGTCGAGAACTTGAAGCCCTTGCGGTAGTCGAACTTCTCGACCGCGCGCACCAGGCCCGCGTTCCCCTCCTGGATCAGGTCCAGCAGCGGGAGGCCGCTGCGGGGGTAGCGCCGCGCCACCGCGACGACCAGGCGGAGGTTCGACTTGATGAAGACCTCCTTGGCCCGCTCGGCCTCGGCGACCAGCGCTTCGAGCTCCTCGTGGGAGGCCTTCACCTTGGTGTCGGTGGTCTCACCGTCGAGAAGCTGCCGCGCGAAGACGCCGGCTTCGATGGTCTGGGACAGCTCGACCTCCTTGGCGGCGTCGAGCAGCGGTGTACGCGCTATCTCGTCGAGATACATGCCGACCAGGTCGCGGTCGGCGATCTCGCCGCCTACGACGCGAACACTGCGTGCCGCGTCGGTCTCGCCGGAGGCGGACTTACGACGGGCGACGGCACGGGTTGCCATGCGTGCTCCCTTGCGATGGTGGGCTTGCGGGTCCTAAGTGGTGGCTTTGGTGGCTCGGACACCCTCCCGAGTGCCCTGCTTCCGATGGAAACAACGACTGGAATCCGGACAGAATTCCCAACCCGGCCCTCGATTTTTCTGATCTTGCAGTACCCTGTGCCGCCATAAAAGGAGGCGCGGTGCCGTCGGAACGTACAGAGGTCCAGGTCAGACCCGGAGCCGAAGCCGACCTCGGCGCCCTCACGGACATCTACAACCACTACGTCCGTGAGACGCCCATCACCTTCGACACGGCCGTCTTCACCCCGGAGGAGCGACGTCCTTGGCTGCTCTCTCACCCTGAAGACGGCCCGCATCGGCTGATGGTTGCCGTGGACGCGGACTCACAGCGGATTCTGGGGTACGCCACATCGAGCGAGTTCCGGCCGAAGCCCGCGTACGCGACGTCCGTGGCCATGACGGTGTACGTCGCTCCCGGCGCGGGCGGGCGGGGCATCGGCACGCAGCTCTACCAGGCCCTCTTCGACGCGCTCGCGGGCGAGGACCTCCACCGGGCGTACGCGGGGATCGCGCAGCCCAACGAGGCGTCCGTGCGGCTGCACGAGCGGTTCGGCTTCCGGCACCTCGGTACGTACCGGGAGGCGGGCCGGAAGTTCGGCCGGTACTGGGACGTCGCGCGGTACGAGAAGGACCTCTGAGACCGGGCCCCACGAGGAGGCGGTCCTCGCGGGGGAAAGGCGGCCTTCTTTGAGAAGAGGCGGTTTCCGTCAGCCGAACTGGACCGAGCGCTTGGCCAGGCCCAGCCAGAAGCCGTCGATCACGGACCGCTGGGACGCCAGGTCGCCGGCGGCGTCCGCCGCGCCCATGGTCACGAACAGCGGGGCGAAGTGCTCCGTACGCGGGTGGGCGAGCTGCCCGGCCGGGGACTTGTGGAGGAAGTCGAGGAGGCCGTCCACGTCCGCGGAGTCGAGCGCCTGGTGGCCCCAGGCGTCGAACTCGGCCGACCAGCCGGGGATACCGCCCTGACGGAGGGCGGCGAGGTTGTGGGTGAAGAAGCCGGAGCCGACGATCAGGACGCCCTCGTCGCGCAGGGGGGCCAGCTTGCGGCCTATCTCCATCAGGCGGACGGGGTCCAGCGTCGGCATGGAAACCTGCAGGACCGGGATGTCGGCCTCGGGGAACATCTCCACGAGCGGGACGTACGCACCGTGGTCCAGACCGCGGTCCGGGATGTCCTGGACCGGCGTGCCGGGGGCGCGCAGCAGCTTGCGGACGGACTCCGCGAGAGCGGGGGCGCCCGGGGCGTCGTACCGCACCTTGTAGTAGTGCTCGGGGAAGCCCCAGAAGTCGTAGACCAGCGGGACGGGCGCGACGGCACCGAGGGCGAGCGGGGCCTCCTCCCAGTGCGCCGAGACCATCAGGATCGCCTTGGGGCGCGGGAGGTCGGCGGACCAGGCGGCGAGCTGACCGGGCCAGATGGGGTCGTCGGCCAGGGGCGGGGCGCCGTGCGAGAGGTAGAGGGCGGGCATGCGCTCCACGGCGGGGCGTTCCTCGGTGGCTGCGGACATGACTGCGGCTCCCTCTCTTGCTGCTCGAAGCGATCGATTGCCTGAAGCTGATGCTTGAAGTATCAAGCTTTCCTGGGCGGAGCCTACTCCCTACTTGTTTAAGATTCAAGAAGGGGCTCGTACAGTAGGTGTATGAACACGGCATCCGCTGACGAGCCGCGCTGGCTCAGTGACGAGGAACAGCGCACCTGGCGTGCGTTCATGCACGCGACCACGCTTCTTGAGGACCATCTCGACCGCCAGTTGCAGCGTGACGCGGGCATGCCGCACATCTACTACGGGCTGCTCGTACAGCTGGTCGAGGCGCCGCGGCGGCGGTTGCGGATGACCGAGCTGGCGATGAGGGCGAAGATCACGCGGTCTCGTCTCTCGCATGCGATCGCCCGGCTGGAGAAGAACGGGTGGGTGCGGCGGGAGGACTGTCCGTCCGACAAGCGGGGGCAGTTCGCCGTCCTGACGGACGAGGGGTACGCCGTTCTCGAACGGGTCGCTCCCGGGCATGTGGCCGCGGTGCGGCAGGCGCTGTTCGACCGGCTCACGCCTGAGCAGCAGAAGGCGCTCGGGGAGGCGATGCTGCTCATCGCGGAGGGCCTTCAGCCGGAGGGGGCGGGGGCGGACCTTCCCTGGCTCCGGTAGCCGACTCCGGGTGCTCGCGCCCCTGACGGTGCAGGGGTCGATGGTCGGGTGCGGCTGCGTCGTGGCTGGTCGCGCAGTTCCCCGCGCCCCTCAAAAGCGGGGCTGCGCCCCAGCTTTTGCCCCTAAGGGGCGCGAGGAACGGCGCGGGCAACCCCCACCGCCCCACAGACAAACGACGGCCGTCGGCCCCGTAAGGGGCGCGGGGAACTGCGCGACCAGCCCCCACCAGCCCGCAGGCGCAAGACGGCCGCCAGCCCCCACAAGGGGCGCGGGGAACGGCGCGGCCAACCCCCACCAGCCCGCAGGCGCAAGACGGCCGTCGGCCCCCTAAGGGGCGCGGGGAACTGCGCGGGCAGCCACGACGCAGCCGCAGGTCGAGTGCCGGCCGGCCGTCGTGGTGCGGAGCTCAGGCGCGGAGCTCAAGGCATGGATCTGCCCCGGCTCCGTCGTCGGAGTCGGGGCAGATCGGGGTTCGTGCGTACGAAGGCGTCCCCACCCCTGCGTACGCACGAGGTCAGTGGGTGACCCAGTCGGTCCCGGGCCCGCTCACCGCGAGGCGGCTAGTGGGCGATGACCGGCACCTTCAGGTCGTCCTCGGCCCCGTCGACGGACTCGGAGGCCGCGTTCATGTCCACACTGCCCGCGTTGACGAAGGTGAAGACGATCGCCGCGGCGGCCACGAGGATTCCGACGGCGAACCAGATCGCGTTCGTGTACCCGTGCACCTGCGCCTGCAGCTGCACGAGCTGCTGCTGCGACTGCGTGGTCGCACCGCCGATGTGGTCCTTGACGTACGCGGTCGTGGCCGAGGCCGCGATCGTGTTCAGCAGGGCCGTACCGATCGCGCCACCCACCTGCTGCGAGGTGTTGACCATCGCCGAGGCGACACCGGAGTCACGCGGCTCGACACCCAGCGTGGCCAGCGACATGGCCGGCATGAACGCCGTACCCATTCCGAGGCCGAGCAGGAGCATGCCGGGCAGGAGCACGCCGGCGTACGAGGAACCGATCTCCAGCCGGGTCAGGAGCAGCATGCCGAGCGCCGCGACCAGGAAGCCGGGACCCATCAGCAGCCGCGCCGGAACGCGGTTCATCAGCCGGGCGCCGATCTGCGTGGAGCCCGTGATCATGCCCGCGATCATCGGAAGGAAGGCGAAACCGGTCTTGACCGGCGTGTAGCCCTTCACGATCTGCAGGTAGTAGGTCAGGAAGAGGAACAGACCGAACATCGCGATGATCGCGAGGCCGAGCGAGAGGTAGATACCGCCACGGTTGCGCTCGGTGATGACGCGCAGGGGCAGCAGCGGGGCCTTGACCTTGGACTCGACGACGACGAAGGCCGCGAGGAGCAGCGCCGAGGCGATGAACAGGCCGATCGTGGTGGAGTCGGTCCAGCCCTCGGACTCGGCACGCGTGAAGCCGTAGACGAGGGAGATCAGACCGAGGGTCGACAGGACGACACCCGGGATGTCGAGCGGCGAGCGGTTGCGGCTGCCGACCGGCTCACGGATGACGAAGTACGCACCGGCCGCGGCGACGATCGCGAACGGGATGTTGACGAAGAAGGTCCAGCGCCAGTTCAGGTACTCGGTGAGGAAGCCGCCGAGGATGAGGCCGACGGCGCCACCGCCACCGGCGATCGCCCCGTAGATGCCGAACGCCTTGGCGCGTTCCTTGGAGTCGGTGAACATCACCGCGAGCAGGGAGAGCGCGGCGGGCGCGAGCAGTGCGCCGAAGGCACCCTGCAGGGCGCGGGAGCCGAGCAGCATCGCCTCGTTGGTGGCGGCGCCACCGAGCGCGGAGGCGCCGGCGAAGCCGATCAGACCGGCGACGAAGGTGCGCTTGCGGCCCCACAGGTCGGCTATGCGGCCACCGAACAGGAGGAGTCCGCCGAAGGCGAGCGCGTAGGCCGTGATGACCCACTGCCGGTTGCCGTCGGAGATCCCGAGGTCCTGCTGGGCCGAGGGAAGGGCGATGTTCACGATGGTCGCGTCGAGCACGACCATGAGCTGGGCGAGCGCGATGAAGACCAGCGCTTTCCAGCGGTTGGAATCGGGAGCCGGCGCCTTGGCGGCGTTGGCCTGGACTGTTTCAGACATGGGAGTACCCACTTCAGGACTTCGTGGCGAAAAAACGTGACGGAAGGGACGGCTCGTCACCGGTGACGTCTTCGTCGACTACGTTGTCGACGCCCTCCTCGACGTCCTTGTCGATGACGACCGGTGGCTTGTGGTGTGAGTGGTGACTTTCGAAACGCGCGGATCTGATCGGTCGGCCGGTCGGTGAGCCGATTGGTCAGTGAGCCGATTGGTCGGTGAACCGGTCGGTCAGTGAGCCGGTCGGGTGGTCGCTCGATCGGTCAGGCTCGTCGCAGGTCCTCCATGGTCGCGGCCGCACCGGGCAGTTCGGATCGGGCGGGCGCCCGTAGCCCGTCCAGGAACAGCTGCAGGTGGCGGTGTACGAAGCGGTCCATGTTCGGGCACGCGGTACCGGGCAGTGGGCGGGTGAGCTGGCTGATGGCGATCATGAGGTCCCCGACGGCGACGTCGGGACGCAGCTGGCCCGCGGTCCGGGCCCGCCCCATGAGCGTGGCGATCAGTTCCTCGACCCGCTCGCGCGAGGCGACCAGGTCCGGGTGGTTCTCGTCGAAGGCCTCCGAGAGCATCGGGCACAGGGCGCCGATCCGCTCGTCGGCCGAAGCGTGCACGAACCGTGAGAGTGCCTCGAAGGCGTCACCGGTCTCGGCGAGCATCTGCTCGACCTGTTCCGAGACGCGGTCCATGACCGAGCAGACGACCTCGCGCTGGAGGGCCGCCCGGTCCGGGAAATTGCGGTACAGCGTGGCGTTGCCGATACCCGCCCGGCGGGCGATCTCGTCGAGCGGCACCTCGGCACCGAACTCGACGAACATCTCTCGTCCGGCGGCGACGATCCGCTCCCGGTTGCGCAGAGCATCGGCCCTCGGGCGGGGCACCTTGCGCTGGGCGACGGTTGCGGTCTCCACGGCGTACTCCTTCGCGTTCTCTCAGTGGTCGGTGGTCAGCGGTTCGTGTCGGTGATTCGTGCTTCGTGTTCGTAGTCGGTGGCTCTTGCTCTTGCTGGTTCCTGCCGTCCGGGCGATCCGGGGATCCGCTCCCCGTTTCACGCGGACACATGGCTAAACGGGGAGAGGGTCCCCGGTTATTTCCCGATCCCGAAGAGATTCATTGTGACCTGAGTCACATGTACCTCCAGGGGGGTTTGCCGCCCCCGGAAAGGCCCCGTCTCCCCGGCCTCCTCCCACGATCGGTCTCCTCCAGCGCGCGCCCCCGCATCCGGCGGCACAGGGTGATCGGACAGGGTGCAGCCCACAACGGCCGGCTGCCCGGAGCGAAGGGCTTCGCATGCAGCCGACAAGCCGCCGGATACGCCCGCGCCGCCGCACCGCAGCCCTCGTCTCGGTCACCGCCCTCACCCTCGCGGTCAGCACCTCCGCCGGGTCCGGACATCTGACGGCCGGCTCGACCTCGGCGGCGGGCCCCGTGGCACCGGCGGCCGGGACCTCCCCGCTCGGTCCCTGCATGATCAGCGGCTCGACGGCCGTGCAGATGTCGGAGGGCATCCCCACCCCCACGGGCTACGCCCGCTCCACCGGCACGGTCCGCGCCCTCAACCTGATGGTCGACTTCTCCGACGCGCCCGGCCAGGGCAAGGCGCTCGACCGCTTCGGTGAGTTCTTCCCGCAGACCACGGACTGGTTCCGCACCAGTTCGTACGGCCGTCTCGACTACCGTCCGCAGGCCCCGATAGGCGACTGGCTGCGCATGCCCAAGCCCTTCAAGGAGTACGGGATAGAACGCGGCGCCCCCTTCGACCCCGGCTACCGCGAGCTGGTCCAGGACATCGTGAGCACCGCCGACCCGAAGGTGAACTTCCAGGACTACGACCTGCTGAACGTCCTGATCACGCCGAACGCCGGCCCCTCCGCCCTGGACACCGTCCTGTCCGTCACCTTCGCGGGCAACACCGAGGCGCCGGTCGCGGACGGGGTGCCCGTCGCCAACGCGTCCTTCGTCTACAGCCGCCAGGACGACGGCTCCGGCACGTACGCCGAGACCGGGTACCGCGTACTCCCCCACGAGAACGGCCATGTCTTCGGGCTGCCCGACCTCTACACCCAGGACGGCGGCGGCGCGGTCGGGCACTGGGACATCATGAGCGAGGACTGGGGCGCCGACAACGACCTGCTGGGCTGGCACAAGTGGAAGCTCGGCTGGCTCGACGACTCCCAGGTCGGCTGCGCGGCCTCACCCGGTACGACCGAGCATGTGCTGACCCCGCTGACCGAGCCCGGCAACGGCAGCAAACTGCTCTTCGTGCCGGTCGACGCGAAGACGGGGTACGCGGCCGAACTGCGCACGCAGGCGGGCAACGACGAGTCGGTCTGCAAGGCGGGCGTACTGATCTACAAGGTGAACGCGGACGTCGACACCGGCCACGGCCCGATCTCGGTGATCGACTCCACCAAGGACAGCGGCGGCTGCACCCGCAGCCCGAACGTCCACGCCGAACTCTCCGACGCCCCCTTCTCCCCCGGCCAGTACTTCAAGGACCTGGAATCCGGCATCCGCATCACGGTCGCGGGCAAGGACCCCAAGGGCAACCACCGCGTATACGTGACCCGCGGCCCCCAGTAGGAACGCGCCTCTCAGGGGCGCGCAGAACGGCGCAGTCTTTTGCCCTTAAGGGGCGCGGGGAACGGCGCAATCCTTTGCCCTTAAGGGGCGCGGGGAACGGCGCAACCAGCCCCCACCGGCCCGCACTCGACCGTCGACCCCCGGTCTTTCAGGGGCGCGGGGAACAGCGCAATCCTTTGCCCGTAAGGGGCGCGAGGAACGGCGCGACCGGCCCCCACCGGGTCCGCAGGTCACCTACGCCCCCGCCCCGCCTCCCCCCTCCCATTCATTACCGTGGTCGGCACACCGTTATGGGGAGCCATGCCACCGACCCACCTCACCCCGCCCAAGCCCGACGCGGTCGAACCCGCCGAGGCAGTGGCCCCGCTGATGCGCGGCCTCACCGTGCTCCACCGCCTCACCGAGGCGGACGGCACGCAGAGCCTCAGCGGCCTGGAGAAGACCACCGGACTCGCCAGATCCACGGTGGACCGCATCGCGGCGACCCTCGCCCGGATGGGCTATCTGCGCCTGGACGGCCGCGACGCCGTCCTCACCCCGCGGCTGATGGAGCTGGGCAACGCCTACCTCGCCGCGCTCCGGCTCCCCCGGCTGCTGGACACCCGCGCCGACGCCCTCGCCGACGAGCTGGACGAGTCGGTCTCCCTCGCGGTCGCCGACCGGGACGGCATCCGCTTCATCCACCAGGCCACGCGCCGGCGCGCGATGTCCCTGAGTTTCCGTATCGGCGACCTGCTCCCCGCCGAACGGACCGCGCCGGGCCCGCTGTTCGCCACCGAGTGGACGCTGGAGGACTGGGCGCGGTGGCGGGACAGACGGGCGGCAGACCCGCAGGAACGGACCTTCCCGGCGGTACCCCCGCGCGAACGCCCCACCCGGGACACGGAGTTCGAGGAACGGACACACCAGGCGGGCACCCGCGGCTGGGCCCTCGACGACCAGCTGATCGAGCCGGGCCTGATCGCCGTCTCGGTGCCCGTACGGGACCGGGGCGGCCACGTCGCCTGTGTGGTGAGCGTGGTGAGCCACACCAGCCGCCACACGGCGGACTCCCTGCGGGAGACCATGCTGCCGCGGCTGCGGGCGACCGTACACGCCATGGAACGGGATCTGCGCGAGGCGCCCGCCCGGCCGCCCGCCGCGCCGGCCGGGCTCGCCGCCTGGACCGGCGCCTCCAAACAGGAACTGGGCCGCGAGTTCGTCGAGTCGCTGGCCCGCGGGCTGACCGTGATCACGGCGTTCGGCGAGGGGCGGGCCGAGCTGACGCTCACCGAGGTGGCGCAGGCGACGGGGCTCGCGCGGGCGACGGCACGGCGTGCGCTGATCACCTTGGAACACCTGGGCCATGTCGCCTCCCACGGACGGCACTTCACGCTGACGCCCCGCGTCCTGTCACTCGGCTTCCCACCCCTCTCCCGTACGACGCTGCCGCAGATCGCGGCCCCGCACCTCGCCGATCTCGCGGGACGGCTGCACGACTCGGCGTCCCTCGCGGTCCTGACGGGCGACGAGATCCAGTACACGGCCCGTGTCGCCACCAGCCGCATCATGAGCGTCAACATCACGGTCGGCACACGGCTGCCGGCGTACGCGACCTCGCTGGGGCGGGTGATGATGGCGGACCTCTCCCCCGCCGGGCGGGAGCCGTTCCTGACCGGCCCCCTGGACGCGCTGACGCCGCACACCGTCACGGACCCGGCGGCCCTCGCGGCCGTCCTGGACCGCGTACGGTCGGCCGGGTACGCGCTGGTCGACGGGGAGTTGGAGGAGGGACTGCGGTCGATCGCCGCTCCGGTCCGGGACCGCACGGGGGCCGTCGTGGCCGCCGTGAACGTGGCCATGCACAGCTCTCGGCGGACGGTCGAGCGGTGTGTGACCGAGGTGCTCCCGGAACTGGCGGCCACGGCTGGGGCGATCGAGGCGGACCTGCGGGTTGCGGGGCGCTTCACGCGCGTACCTGTCGCCTAGCCGGCGGGGGGATGGAACGGGGTTGCGGGTGTTGCGGGTCGGGTGCGGGTCCGGTGGGGGCTGGCCGCGCAGTTCCCCGCGCCCCTCAAGGACAAAGGATTGCGCCGTTCCCCGCGCCCCTTGGGCGCCCTGATGTGCGACAGGGGTTCGTTGCGTGTGCGCGGCGGTCGTGCTTGGGTCGGGCGATGAACTTTTTGTTGACGGCCAGTGGTCTGCGTAACGGCACGCAGCGGGACGCGTTGCGGGACATGCTGGGGAAGCCGTTCGGATCGGCGAACGTCGTGTACGTTCCCACGGCGTCGCTCGCCGAGCCCGGGGACCACGGGTGGTTCGTCGAGGACCTGAACCGGCTGCGCGCCCTCGGCTGGCGGGAGTTCGACGTCCTGGAACTCAACGGCCTGCCCCGGCAACTGGTGCTCGACCGGCTGCTGCACGCCGACGCCATCTATCTCGGGGGCGGCAACCACTACCACCTCGCGCGCAGCATCACCGGCAACGGCCTGGCCGACGGCTTCCTGGAGGCGCTGGAGAGCCGGGTCTACGTGGGATTCAGCGCCGGATCCATGATCTTCAGCCGTCATCTCACCGCACACTCCGCCGACGTCATCGGGGACACCGCGGACCTCCACGTCCTCGGCGCGACGACCCTGGAACCGCCGTTCGGCCTCTTCGACTGGTACCTCAAGCCCCACCTGTACTCACCGGATTTCCCCGAACGCGACGACGCCTGGGCCGATCGCATCGCCGAACGGGCGGACTTCCCGATCTACTTCATCGACGACGAGACAGCCGTCCGCGTCAGGGACGGCAAGGTGGACGTGGTCTCCGAAGGCCGCTGGCAACTCCACCCGTGACGCGCCCGCGACCGGCGCGCCCTCCCGGCCCACCCGCTGCCTGAGCTCCAGACATCCACCGGAGGTCGACAGCCGAGTGCGGGCCGGTGGGGGCTGATCGCGCAGTTCCCCGCGCCCCTAAACGACAAAAGACTGCGCCGTTCCCGGCGCCCCTGAAAGACCGGGGGTCGACAGTCGAGTGCGGGCCGGTGGGGGCTGGCCGCGCCGTTCCTCGCGCCCCTGAAGACGAAGGACTGCGGTGTTCCCCGCGGCCCTTTTAGGGGCGCGGGGAACTGCGCAGTCTTTGGGCGGTGTCGGATCATGCCGTCTGGCGGGATACCGGGCGGTGCTGGGGTGCGGGCACCTCCGGCGTGGGCGTGGGCGTGAGGTCTCGGCGGCGGCCTGAGGCGACCAGTTCCTTCAGGGTCGGCTCCGTCGCGAGGCGCGGCAGCAGCAGGGCCCAGAACCGGGTCAGCATGGACTGGGAGAGCCACTGCGCGTTGCGGCTGCCCAGCGCCCCGAACCCGACGGTCGCCGCGACGACCGCGTGAGCCGCGTCCTGCGGCGCCACGTCCCGCGCCAACGCGCCCTCCCTGGCCGCCTGAATCAGCAGACTCTCCACCCACGCCTGCCAGCGCCGCCGCAGATCCGCCCCGGCCGCCACCGGCAGGGGACTCTCGCTCAGGTCGAACCCGGCCCGCAGGATCACGTCGTGCCGCAGCCCCCGCAGCAGGGCGTGTGTCGTGTCGACCAGCACCTGCAGTGGCCCCCCGCTGCCGGCGGCCTGGCCGCGCGCCGCGCCCTCGTGGGTGATCTGGCGCAGTCGCTGCGCCGCCGCCTCCCACACCGCCGCGGTCAGCGCGGCCTTGCTGGCGAAGTGGAAGTGCAGCGCGCCGTTGCTGACGCCGGCGCGGCTGCTGATCGTGGACAGGGACACGACGTCGAAGCCGTCCTTGCTGAAGAGTTCGGCCGCCGACTCGATCAACGCGTTGCGCGTACGCACCGCTCGCTCCTGCTGGGCCATCAGAACGCTCCGTTGCTGCGAGGGCATGCCGGAAAGGCAGAATCACGATAACAAACCGCGCGCGCGGTTTCTATAGTGCCTATGGGGCCGGCGTGAGAAGTACCGGCAGTGAGCCGTAGCCGTTGACGATGAAGGACTCCACGGGCTCGATCCCGTCCACCGGTACCGCCAGGGCCAGTCGGGGGAAGCGTTCGAACAGCGCGGCCACCGCCACGCCCGCCTCGATCCGGGCGAGCGGGGCCCCCAGGCACCGGTGCACCCCGTGCCCGAAGGCCAGGTCCTCGCGCCGGCCCGGCCGCAGTACGTCGAAGACGGCGACATCGTCCCCGTACGCCTCGGGGTCGCCGGAAGCCGCGGCGAAGGAGATGAGGATGGGGTCTCCCTGACGGATCGTCACCACACCCCCGTCATCATCCTCGCGCGCGTCCGTCCCGGGTCCGCCGTCCCCCAGCGTGATGTCGTCGACCGCGAACCTCATCGGGGAGTACGCCGCCGGGCTGTGCGCCCGCAGCGTCTCGTCCACCACGTCGGCCCAGGTCGCCCGTCCCTCGCGTACGTGGGCGAGTTGGCCGGGATGGGCGAGGAGCGCGCCGACGGCGTTGGTGATGAGGGTGCAGGTCGTCTCCTGACCCGCGGCGATCATGAGGTAGAGGGTGCCGAGGAGTTCCTGCTCGCTGAGTCCGCCGTCCTGGTCGCGGGCCTCGATCAGCGCGGACGTCAGATCGCCGCCGGGGCGCTCCCGCTTCTCGGCGACGAGCTGTGCCAGCATGCCGAAGACCTCGACCTGCGCAGCGGCCATCTCCACGGCCGGCACCGCCGTGCCGAACACCAACTCCAGTGCGGTGCAAAGGGGTTCGCGTGCCTCCTCCGCCACCCCGAACAGCTCGCAGATCACCCGCATCGGCAGCAGTTTGGCGAACTCGGCCCGCAGGTCCGTCCGTTCACCGGCCGGGCGGGCGGCCAGCTCGTCCAGCAGCCCGGCCGTGAGTTCCTCGACGCGCGGGCGCAGTGCCTCGCTCCGGCGTGCGGTGAACGCGCCCGCGACGAGCCGTCGCAGCCGGGCGTGGTGCTCTCCGTAGGCGAACAGCATGTTCTCGTTGGCGACCCACGGATACAGCGGCCACTCGGCGTCTATCCGCCCGTCGACGAAGGCGGGCCAGTGCCGCCGGGCGTCCTTGGACACCCGCGGATCGAGGAGGAGCTGCTTGACGTACTTCTGCCGTACGACGGCCCAGGCGGTCACCTTGCCCGGCAGTTCCACCGGGGCCACCGGCCCTCGCGAGCGCAGTTTCCCGGCCTCCGAGGCGAGATCGCGTCCCGTCACGTCCAGCGCGTACGGGCAAGCGGGCATGTCCATCCGTGCACTCCGTTCGGTAGGTCGTTGGCACGCCCCGCCGACACGGGGAGGCGTCTTACCGGGGCGCCCGGCGCGGGCGTCTCACTGGACGGCGGTCACGGCCTCCGCCGCCGGCACGGCCCGCGGCGCCTTCCCGTACGCGTCCGCGTCCCCGTCCGCGCTCTCCGAGTCGAGGTCACCCCCGGCTTCCGCTTCCGCCTCGGCCTCCGCCTCCGCCTCGTGCAGCCGCATGGCGTCCGCATGGACGCGGGCCGCCCGCTCCGGCGAGAAGTCCAGCCGTACGAGGATGCCGGGCACCGCGATCGACGGCATGAGATGCCGGTAGAGGTCGGCCACCCGCTCCGCCAGGTCCGCGCGGCCCGTCATGATCCGCGACAACACCTGGACGCCGGTGAAGGCGCCGACGAACAGCTTGGCCAGCGCGTCCACGTCGGCGTGCGGCAGCACCTCGCCCTTGGCCTTGGCCTCCCGGAAGAGGGCGTGGGTGTGTTCCTGCCAGGCCTGCATGGGCACTCGGCGGTTGAGATGGTCCTTGGGGGAGCCCTGGTCCACGGTCAGCCGGACACTGCCCTGGACGATCGGGTCCCCGGTGTCCTGTTTGAGGAGATACGCGAGCAGCAGCGCCTCGTCCAGCGACTGCTGCAGTTTCAGCTGCTGTTCGGGCACGCGCGGCAGGGAGTCGACCTGTCCCGCGAGGACCGCCTGGGCCAGCTCCTCCTTGGAGGTGAAATGGAAGTAGAGGGCGCCTTTGGTCATGCCGGACTTCTTGAGGACGTCCGAGATGGTCGCCGCCTCGTATCCGACCTCGTCGAAGACCTGGGCCGCCGCGACGAGGATCGCGCGTCGCGTCCGAATGGCTCGCTCTTGCCGCGCCACGGGGAACCTCCGTACCATCCCGCTCACCGGGAAAAAGAGACCATGAGGTCTGTACCGTACGCTCGCGACCTCGCGGCTCAGAATAAAACCAGCCGAACGGTTTCTCAAGGAGTCCTCCGGCCCGAACTGGCCGCGCCTCACTGAGCTGCGATGATGGAGAGATATCACCTTCGGTGCCTCCCGGTGCTCCCCGATCGAGCCCCGCCACCTCCCTCCGGGCACCTTGAAAAGAAAACCGGTTGGTACGTATCTTCGTGGGGCAGTGGTCCGCATCCGACCGGTCCCACACCCTGGGGAGTTCGATGTCCGTGCCCGCACACACGAAGACCCACCCCGTCGCCGACGAGCTGGCCCGGCTCCTCTTCGAGGGCGCCGACCGCGAGCGCGTCCACGGGGACTGGCGCCGGCTCGTCCGCGGCAGGGAGTTCGCCTACCGGGCGGAACTCTCGCCGCAGGAGCGGACAGCACTCTCGTACGAGCGGCTGCGGCTGCTGAACGAGGCGGTGGGCGACCCGGTGGCGCTGGCGGCCGACCCGTACCGCCTCGCGGGTCTGCACGAGTGGACGGGGCCGGTGGACGGCGGGCTGACCACGCTCGCGAGCATCCACTACAACCTCTTCCTCGGCAGCGTCATCGACCATGACGGCGGCCGTGAAAGAGACCTCTCCCGCTTTACGTCCCTGCAGAGCACAGGAACGTTTCTCTGCACGGAGTTGGAGCACGGCAACGACGTGGCGTCGATGGAGACGGTCGCGGTGTTCGACCGGGCCACGGGCGGTTTCCGGCTGACCACGCCCACCGAGGGCGCACAGAAGTTCATGCCCAACACCAGCCTCGCCGGCGGCCCCAAGACCGCCGTGGTCGCGGCCCGTCTCCTCGTCGACGGCGAGGACCGGGGAACGTTCCTCTTCCTGACCCCGCTCAGCGACGAGAGCGGCCACCTTCCCGGCGTACGGGTCCGTCCGCTGCCCGGCCGCACCGGTACCCCGGTGGACCACTGCCTCACCGCGTTCGACCAGGTGTGGCTGCCGCGCGAGGCCCTCCTGGAGGCCGAGCACGGGCGACTGGCCGCCGACGGGACGCTGACCAGCAGCCTCGGCAACAGACGCAAGCGGCTGCTGCGCTCCATCAACCGCGTCACCATGGGCAAGCTCTGCATGAGCGCCGGCACCCTGGGCATGTCCCGCGCGGCGCTCACGATCGCGGTGCGATACGCCCACAGCCGCCTCCTGTCCGGCCCCAGGGCGGGCGAACGCATCCCGCTCGCCGCCCACCGCAGCCACCACGGCCGGCTGCTGCACTCGCTGGCCACGGCGTACGCGATGACGTTCCTGCACCGGTCCACGGTGAACCTGTTCGCCACGCACGCCCAGGAGGAACGGGCCGAGGTGGAACGGGAAGTGGCCGTGGCCAAGGGGTGGATCACCTGGCAGGCACGGGCGATCACGACCGAATGCCGTGAACGCTGCGGCGCGCAGGGGCTGTTCCCCGCCAACGGGCTCGCCGACCTTCCCCTCAACATCGAGGGCGGCATCACCGCCGAGGGCGACAACCTGGTGATCTGGGTGAAGGCCGCGTCCGAGATGGTCTTCGGCCATCAGGTGACACGGACGGACGACGCCCCTGCCCCTCCCGCCGACCGGGAGATCACCGAACTCCCCTACCTCCGCTCCCTGCTGGCCGATGTCGAACGCATCTGGCAGGACCGGGCGCGGGCCGCCCTGCGCGAGGGGCCCTCGGGTGACCCGGTCGGCCGCTGGAACGTGACGTCCGACGCGGCGCTGGAGATGGTCTCCGCACACGCGCGGCTCCGGGCGGCGGACGCGTTCCTGGCGGCGATCGCGCGGACCGCGGATGCGCGGGCGGGGCATCTGATGCGGAACCTGTGCCGGCTGTTCCTGCTTCGGCAGGTGGGCGCGCACACGGGTGACCTGCTGGCCGAGGGCCGCATCACGGCCGACCACGTACGGGGTCTGCCGAAGGCCGTCGACACGGTCGTGGGGTCTCTGGCGCCGCACCTGATGACCCTGGTCGACGCGTTCGACCTGCCGGCGGAGGTGCTGTCGAGCATCCCGATCGCCAGCGGGGGGTATGTCGGCGGGGCGGACGTGGGGGGCGACTTGGTGAGTGCGGGAGCCGTACTGTCCGGCTGCGCCCCCGGTGGGGGCTGATCGCGCAGTTCCCCGCGCCCCTTAAGGGGCTTTGCCCCATGGTTGTTCGGCTGCGGGTTCGGTGGGGGCTGGGCGCGCCGTTCCCCGCGCCCCTTAGGGGCAAAAGCAGGGGCGCAGCCCCGCTTTTGAGGGGCGCGGGGAACTGCGCGGCCAGCCACGACGCACCCGCACGTGTGAACACGCATGGGGCCTTCGGCCCCTCAGGGGCGCGGGGAACTGCGCGGGCAGCCACGGCGTGGGTGCAGACGGGTGGCGCGCTAGCGGACCAGGCACGGGCGCTTTGCGTTGAACTGCCAGTTCGGGAGCAGGTATTGCATGCCTGCGGCGTCGTCCCGAGCCCCCAGCGCCTTCTTCAGGTACAACTCGTGCGCCGCGAGCAGCCGCTCCATGTCCAGTTCGACGCCCAGTCCGCCCGCGTCCGGCACGGCGATCTCCCCGTCGACGATGCGCGGCGGGCTGACGGTGAGCCGTTCCAGCCCTTCCTGCCAGATCCAGTGCGTGTCCAGCGCGTTGTACTCCCCCGGCGCCGCCGCCCCGCAGTGCGTGACCATCGCGAGCGAGATGTCGAAGTGGTTGTTGGAGTGGCATCCCCACGTCAGCCCCATGGCGTTGCACAGCTGAGCCACCCGCACGGACCCCTGCATGGTCCAGAAGTGCGGGTCGGCGAGCGGGATGGAGACGGACTGGAGCGCCAGCGCGTGCGTCATCTGCCGCCAGTCGGTGGCGATCATGTTCGTGGCTGTCGGAAGTCCGGTCGCCCGCCGGAACTCCGCCAGGATCTCCCGCCCGGAGTACCCGTTCTCCGCCCCGCACGGATCCTCGGCGTACGCGAGCGTGCCGACCAGCGGCTTGCACAGTTCGACGGCCTCGCTCAGTGACCACGCCCCGTTCGGGTCGAGGGTGACCCGCGCTCCGGGGAAGCGGTCCTTGAGTGCCCGTACGGCTTCGACCTCCTCCGTACCGGCCAGTACACCGCCCTTGAGCTTGAAGTCCCGGAAGCCGTACAGGTCGTACGCCGTCTCGGCCTGTCGCACGATCGCCTCCGGCGTGAGCGCCTCCTCGTGCCGGACGCGGTACCAGTCGACGTCCGAGTCAGGCTCACGGACGTACTCCAGGTCGGTGCGGCCGGGATCACCGACGTAGAAGAGGTAGCCCAGGACCCGTACGGACGAGCGCTGTTGGCCGTCGCCGAGGAGCGCCGCGACCGGTACGTCCAGGTGCTGGCCCAGGAGGTCGAGCAGTCCCGACTCGACGGCCGTCACGGCGTGCACGGTGGTGCGCAGGTCGAAGGTCTGGGCTCCCCGGCCGCCCGAGTCGCGGTCGGCGAAGCGGTCCCCGATGGCCCGCAGGACGCGCTTGTAGTCGCCCACCTTGGCGCCGACGACCAGGGACTCGGCGTCCCGCAGGGTCCGGGTGATCTTCTCGCCGCCCGGCACCTCCCCCAGCCCCGTACGGCCCTCGGAGTCCTTGAGGACCACGATGTTGCGGGTGAACCAGGGGCCGTGCGCGCCGGAGAGGTTCAGCTCCATGCTGTCGCGGCCGGCGACGGGGTAGACGGCGAACTCGGTGACGGTCGGCTGACTCATGCGGATCCATGACCTTTCGGAGTGGGAGGGGTCTCTTGGGGCTCTTGGGGGGAACTCACAGGCTGAGGACGTCCAGGGCCCACTCCATCGCGAGGACCCCGCCCAGGCCGAGGACCGCGAGGACCGTCGTATAGGTGGTGCGCACCTTGATCGCCTCGATGACCGAGAGGTTGAAGTACTCCTTGAAGAGCCAGAATCCCGGGTCGTTGACGTGGGAGAAGGCGATCGAGCCGCAGGACACGGCGAGCACCATGATCTCGGGGTGGATGCCGCTGCCCGCGAGGAGCGGCAGCACCACCCCGGAGGCGGTGACGACGGCGACGGTCGCCGAGCCGAGCGCGACGCGGAGGATGACCGCGATGAGCCACGCCAGGACGATCGGCGAGATGGACCAGCTGTCGGTGGCGTCCTTGATGTAGTCGGAGATGCCGCCTTCGACGAGGACGTTCTTGAACGCGCCGCCCGCGCCGATGACGAGGAGGATCATCGCCATCGACTGGGCGGCGGAGGTGCAGGACGTGTTGACGTCCGCGAGGCTGCGGCCGATGCGCGGTCCGAACGCCCAGATCGCCAGGAGCAGGGTCAGCATGAGCGCGATCGGCGCCGAGCCGATGAAGGCGACGAAGTGCAGGACGGGCCCGTCCCCCGCGACCGTCATGTCGATGACCGCGGCACCCGCGATGAGGACGACGGGGAAGAGCGCGACGGACAGCGACCAGCCGAGGCCCGGCATCTCGCCGTCCTCGAACGCGCGGTCGCTGACCAGGCCCTTGGGGATGGAGGGGTCCATGGCCCGGATGAACGGCAGCCGCGGCCACAGCAGCGCGATGAACGCGCCCACCGGGACGGCGATGAACAGGCCGTAGAACAGGGTGTGTCCGACGGAGGCGTGGAAGGTCGCGGCCACGGCGGTGGGGCCGGGGTGCGGCGGCAGGAAGCTGTGCATCGTGGACAGGGCGATCGACATCGGCAGGCCGACCCACAGCAGCTTCGCCCCGGTGACCCTGACCAGCGTGAACGCGATCGGCACGATGATGATGAACGCGACCTCGTAGAACATGGTCACGCCGATGAGCATGGACGTGACCACCATGGCGACCTGGACCCAGCGCGGCCCGAACGCGTCGAGCAGCCGGCCGGCTATCCGCTGGGCTGCGCCGGAGTCCCCCATCACCCGGCCGACCATGGCGCCGAGCCCGATGGTGAGCATCGTGTCGCCGATCTGGCCGCCGATGCCGTCCGCGAGGACGTCGGGGATGTCGGCCACCGGAATGCCCTGGACCAGGGCGACGCCCACCGCCACGAGCAGCAGCGCGGCGAAGCCGTTGAGTTTCATCCGGGTCATCAGGAACAGCAGCACCAGGACGCTGATCCCGACTACGAGCAGAGGCATGCAGTTCCCCTTTGAACTGGCCGTGTGTCAAGCGGTGGATCGGGCGGAACGTGGGGCGGATCAGGCGGTGGTGCGTCGGAGCGGCGCTCCGACGAGGGCGAGGCCGGTGTCGAGGATCGCCTCCAGTTCGGCGAGGTCGGCGGCGCCGGGATCGGTGAGCGGGGCCCGTACGAGCCCGACCGGGAGGCCGCGCAGCCGGGCGGCGGCCTTGACGAGGGACACGGCGTACCCCGGCACGCGGTCGCGCAGTTCGACGAGCGGGATGTAGAAGTCGCGCAGGAGCTTGGTGAGCGTGGCCTCGTCGTTCCCGCGCAGGGCGGTGAAGAAGGCGCTCGCGATCTCGGGGGCGAAGGCGTGGACGGCCGAGGAGTAGGCGGGGACGCCCACGGTGGCGTACGCGCGGGCCTGGATCTCGGCGGTGGAGGCGCCGTTGAAGAAGAGGAAGCCGTCGGGGGCGGCGAGGGTGAGCCGTTGCAGCCGGTCGAGGTCGCTGTGTCCGTCCTTGAGGCCGATGACGGTGGGGATCTCCGCGATGCGCCGCAAACTGTCGGCGGTGAAGGCGACCTGCCCGCGCTGGTACGCGATCAGCGGCAGCCGGGTGCCGGCGGCGATCCGGCGCAGCTGCCCGACCAGGCCGTCCTGCGGGGCGCCGACCAGGTAGTGGGGCATCACGAGCAGGGCGTCGGCGCCGGCCTCCTCGGCGATCCGGGCGAAACGCAGGGCCTGCGCCCAGCCGTAGCCGATGCCGGCGACCACGGGCAGGCGGCCGTCGGCGATCTCGACCGTGGCCTCGACGACCGCGCGGTACTCGTCCTCGTCCAGCGAGAAGAACTCGCCGGTCCCGCAGGCGGGGAAGACGGCACCGGGGGCGGCGGCACCGGGCCCGGGGGCCAGCTGGGCGGTCAGGTAGGCCCGGTAGGACTCCAGGTCGAGCCCGCCGCTGCCGTCACCGTCATCCTCACCGTCGTCGCGGAAGCTGGTGAGAGGAAAGGACAGCACTCCGCCCGCCATGCCGTCGCGCAGCCGCTGCACCACGCTCCCGATCTCCGCGCTGTACCTCATCTCCGACCTCTCATCTCTATATGCAGATGGCGTACATGTATGAGAACGGAGGTTAGGTCGGTGAACCGGGCACGGTCAATGGGTGCGGCAGCGCGGATTTACGATGAGGCCATGCCGGAGAGCAGCGGGGGCCGCGGGGCACGGGGAGCGCAGGAACCACGGGGAGCGCGGGGCGTACGCGGGGTGAAGTCGGCGACCCGGACGGTCGCGCTGCTCGAACTGCTCGCCGCACGCGGTGACCGCCCCGCCCGCCTGGACGAACTGGCCGAGGAGCTGGACGTACCGCGCAGCAGCATGTACCAGCTGCTCCAGACCCTCATCGACTGCGGCTGGGTGCGCTCCGACACGACCGGGTCCCTCTACGGCATCGGCATCCGCGCCCTGTTCACGGGCACGAGCTATCTCGACAGCGACCCGCACGTCCGCCTGGTGCGCCCCTATCTCGACCAGGCCTCGGACGCGCTCGGCGAGACGATCCACCTGGCCCGGCTCGACGGCCCGGACGTCGTCTATCTCGCGACCCGCGAGTCCCACGAGTACCTGCGGACCATCAGCAGGGTCGGCCGCCGTATCCCGGCCCACGCGGGCGCGCTCGGCAAGGCCCTGCTCGCCGAACGCCCCGACACCGAACTCCCGCTCCCCGAGGGCCCGTTGCCCGCCCTCACCGAGAACACGCACACCACCAGGGCCACCCTGCTCACCGACCTCGCGGGAGTCCGCGCCCGCGGCCACTCCATCGACCGCGAGGAGACGGTGCCCGGCATCGCGGGCTTCGGCTTCGCCCTGCGGTACGACTCCCCGGCCACGGACGCCATCAGCTGCTCGGTGCCGGTGGCCCGCCTCAGCGAGTCCCACGAGGCCCGGGTGATCGCGGTCATGAGGGAGACCCGCACGAAGATCGAGAGTGCGCTCCCGTCGGCTTCGGGGGCGCCGGACTGGCGGTGACGGGTCCGGCCCACCCCGCCTCCTGCTCCACCGCCCACTCCCCCGGCCGATCCACCCCCTACTCCCTCGGCCGATCCACCGCCTACTCCACCGCCCCGCGGCGCATGACGAGGGCGGCGGCCACCACGGACGAGACCACGGCGAGCACCGCGCAGGCGCCCGCGGTCGCCCCGAGCGCCGCCCACGGCAGCTCGACCGACGTCCGCACGGAGAGCAGCCGCAGCGCGCTCCACATGCCCAGCAGATTGAACCCGGCGACGAGCAGCCCCAGTACCCCGCCGAGCACGACCACCATCAGCGCCTCGGCACCCACCAGCCGCAGCACCTGCCACCGGGTGGCCCCGGCCAGCCGCAGCACGGCCAGGTCGCGGAGCCGGTCGGAGGCCGCCATGACCATGGTGTTGACCAGCGAGATGCCGGTGTACAGCAGGGCGATGCCGAGGACCAGGACGAAGCCCGTGCGGGTCGTCCGGTCGGTCTGCGGGTACGTCGCCCGCACCCACTGCCCGGCGGTGAACACGTCCCCGCCGGACTCCCTTACGGCGTCCCGCAGTTCGGTGGCGACGGAGGCCGCGGCGGTCGCGTCCCCGGCGCCCGTGAGGCGTACGTCGACCCGGTCGGCGTACGCCTTCGGAGCGTTGCGCGGGGTGACGTACACGCCGTTGTCGCCGGTGCCGACCGGCATGACCGCGGCGATCCTCAGGGACTTGCGCGTGCCGTCGCCGAGCCAGACGTCCACGCGCCGTCCCACGGTGTGCCGTTCCCACTCCTCGTTGACGATGATCGAGCCGTCGTCCAGGTCGCCCGCGCTCCCGGCGGCGAGCGGCAGCCGGACGGTGCGGGTGAGCGGGCCGGGTTCGGCGGCGCGGGCCTCGGACCCGATGAGCGCCGCACCGTCCTCCAGTACGTACACGGCGCTCGACGACGTCACGGAGACCTCGGTTCCCGGCACGTCCCGCAGCCTCCGCAACGTGCCCTCGTCGAAGCCCGCCCCGCGCGGCGCGGTGACCACGAAGTCGGCGGTGGTCCGTTCCCGGACCTCGGCCGCCCTCGCCGCGTGGAGGGTGGCGACGGCACCCAGCAGCGAGCCCGTCAGCGCGACCATGACCAGCACGGGCGCCGCGACGGCGGCCGTACGCCGGACGCCCGCGGCGGCGTTCTCCCGCACCAGCATCCCCGTGGCGCCGGGCAGCCGGGCCGGCGCCCAGGCGATCAGCCGGGCCATCGGGCGCACCAGCACCGGTGCGAGCAGCGCCACCGCGGTGATCAGCAGCATGGGCCGGCTGATGTAGGTCTTGCGGTGCAGCAGCTCGCCGGGGTCGCCCACCAGGGCCAGGACCGGCATGACCACGGCGGTCAGCAGCAGGCCGCCGCCGAACAGCCGGCGGCCCCACGTCATCGTCCCGGTGTCGACGGCCGCCTCGCGCAGCGCCTCGACGGGGCCGGTGCGCCCCGCACGCCAGGACGCGGCCACCGCTCCGGACAGCGCCACGAGCAGGCCCGTCCAGAAGGCCGTCCAGTACGGCCAGGTGTGGTCGCCGAGGGTGAACCAGCGGGGCGCGAGGTTTTCGTCGACCGCCCACGCGGCGAGCCGCGGCGCCCCGTACGAGCCGAGCAGGCACCCGGCCGCCGAGGCGAGCACACCGATGAGGAGTGCCTCGAGGACGACCATGCGGCGGAGCTGTCCCGGGGTCGCCCCGGCCGTGCGCAGCAGCCCGAACTCCCGGCGGCGCCGGGCCACCGCGAACGCGAAGGTCGACGCCACCACGAACACCGACACGAACCCGGTGACACCGGCCGCCGTGCCGAACATGGCGTTCATCGCGGTGAGCGCCTCCCTGTCCCGGTCGGGATCGGCGTCGGCGTACCGGCGGGCGTCACCGGTGAGGACCTGGACGCCGTCGCCCGCGCGCACGGTCTCGCGTACGGCCTCACGCACGGCCGCCGCGTCCGCGTCGACGACCAGCTGGACGCTGCGGGGCGCCAGCCGGGCGGCGGCGGTGTCGGTGTGGAAGACGGCGTTCTCGAAACCGGGTCCGGGCGCGGGGCCCGCGTCCCGTTCGGCGCCAACCGCTTTCACGACGCCGACGACTCGTACGGTGCCGTCGTCGGTCCGTATCCGTGTGCCGGGGCGGGCCCGGTCGCCGCTGACGGCGACCTCGTCCGCGGCCTTCGGCGCGCGTCCCGCGACCAGCTCGTACGGGGCGAACGCGGCGGTGGACCAGGGGTGACCGACCAGATCGGCGGGACCGGCCCCGCCCCGGACCCGTACGGGGAACGACCGGTCCTCGACGACGGTCCCCAGGGTTCGCAGCCTGGCGACCAGCTTCTCGGGGACGGCGCGCGGCTGGGCGAGTTTGCGGGTGCGGACCCCGTTCGGGGTGGTCACCCGCAGTGTGTCCATGCCCTTGACGACGACGGGCGCCGCGGCGAACCGTTCGGGCCCGCGGTCGGGCGCGTCCGCCGACGACGCGAGGACCAGTCCCATGACGGCGATCAGCGCCACGCCCGAGGAGAGGGCGACGAAGCTGCCGACGAAGGTGACCCAGCGGGTGCGCAGCGTACAGAGGGTGGTGCTCAACACGGCGCGGTCTCCAGCTCGGTCACCCGCGCGGCGATGTCCTCGGCACCGGCGCCGGTCACCTCGCCGTTGACGCGGCCGTCGACGAGGACGACCACGCGGTCGGCGTACGAGGCGGCGACCGGGTCGTGGGTGACCATGACGACCGTACGGCCCTCGCCGTCGACCATGCCGCGCAGCAGGCCGAGCACTTCACGGCCGGTCCGCGAGTCGAGCGCGCCGGTGGGTTCGTCGGCGAACAGCACCTCGGGGCGCGTGATCAGGGCGCGGGCCAGGGCGACGCGCTGCTGCTGGCCGCCGGACATCTCGGTCGGCCGGTGCCGGGCCCGCCCGCCGAGTCCGACCTGTTCCAGCACCTCGCGGACCCGGGCCTTCGGAGGGCGGCGGCCGGCCAGCCGGAGGGGCAGGGCCACGTTCTGCTCGGCGGTCAGGGAGGACATGAGGTTGAACGCCTGGAACACGAAGCCGATGCGTTCGCGGCGCAGGAGCGTCAGCCCGGTCTCGCTCAGCCCGGTCAGTTCGGTCCCGCCGACGACGACCGAGCCGGAGGTGGGCCGGTCGAGACCCGCGGCGCACTGCAGCAGGGTCGACTTGCCCGAGCCGGACGGCCCCATCACGGCGGTGAACGTCCCCTTCGAGAAGCCGAGCGACACCTGGTCGAGAGCGGTGACGGCCGTACCGCCGGAGCCGTGACGCCGGGTCACGGACCGCAGTCGGATCGCGTGGTCGGAGGCGTGGTCGGTCCCGTCGTCTCGGGTCAGGTCGTCGGTCACGTCGTGGGTCATGCGTCCCCGCTCAGGTCGGTGTCGGTGCTGTCCGCCGGCGGTTCCAGGGTCGGTCGGCGCACCCTCGTGGCGCGCTACGGCAGGGACGAGACCTGGGGTAGGGCCAGGCCTACCCCCGATCCACGCCCTGGCCCGATGGCGCCGGACGATCCCGCGCTCGTACGGTCCTACGGTGATCCCCATGCACCCCCGGAACGTGTGGCAGGCCATGTCCCGCCCGGGCTTCCTGCTGTCGGCCTGGCCCTGGCGCGCTGCCGCGTACCTGCTCACGGGCGCGGTCACCGGCGTTGTCGCCCTGGCGGCGATCGTGGCGGTGACCGCGGTCTGCGGCGCGCTCGCTCTCCTCGTGGTGGGCCTTCCCCTGCTCGTCGTGGTCGCTCTCAGCGGGCTTCCCGTGGCGAGGGCGGAACGGCGCAGACTGCGCCTGACCGACGACGATCCGGCGTCCGGCCGGCACCGGGAACCGACCGCGCCGGGCCTGCGGGCCTGGCTGACGACCAGGCTGCGCGAGCGGGCGACCTGGCGGGAACTCGGGTACGCGCTGCTGTTCGCCGTGCTGTTGTGGCCGGTCGACGCCCTGGCCGTCACGGTCGCCCTGCTCGTCCCGCTGTCCATGGCCGCCACGCCCCTGCTGATGGCCACGGCCGGCGGCGGCGAGGAGACGAAGGTGCTCAAGCTGTGGACGGTGACCACGTGGCCGACCGCGTTCGGCGTCACCGTACTGGGCCTGCTCCTCATGGCCCTGTGCTGCTACGTGCTCGGTGTCGCGGCCGGCGCCCGCGCCGAGCTGGCCCGGCTGCTGATCGCCTCCCGCGAGGACGAACTGGACGCCAGAGTCGTCGAACTGGCCGGCTCCCGCGTGCGGTTGGTGGACGCCTTCGAGGCGGAGCGCCGCCGGATCGAGCGCGATCTGCACGACGGCGCCCAACAACGCCTGGTGGCCCTGAGCATGACCCTCGGCCTGGCCCGGCTGGACGCACCGCCGGGCCCCCTCGCCGACCAGCTCGCCAGGGCCCACGAGCAGGCGGCCCAAGCCCTCGCGGAGCTGCGCGAACTGATCCACGGCATCCACCCCAAGGTCCTCGCGGACTACGGCCTGCGGGCCGCGGTCGCCGACGCCGCGGACCGCTCGGCGGTCCCCGTGGACGTCGACCTCGAACTGCCGGGCCGGCTGCCCGGCCCGGTGGAGTCCGCGGCGTACTTCGTGGTCTGCGAGGCGCTGGCCAACGTCGCCCGGCACAGCGGGGCCGACCGCGCGCGGGTCAGCGGCGGCCACCGCGACGGCCGCCTGATCCTCCAGGTGTGCGACGACGGGCGGGGCGGCGCGGACGCCTCGGCCGGCACCGGGCTCACCGGCCTCGCGGACCGGATGTCGGTACTCGATGGCAGACTCGCCCTGTCCAGTCCGCCGGGCGGCCCGACGCTGTTGCTTGTGGAGGTTCCTTGCGAGGTGGTCCCGGCCGAGGCGGCCGAACGCTCCGGGTAGTGCTGGCCGAGGACAGCGTGCTGCTGCGGGAAGGACTCATCGGCCTGCTGGCCCGCTTCGGTCACGAGGTGGTGGCGGCCGTCGGGGACGCGCCGGCCCTGCTCACGGCGGTCGAGGAGCACGCGCCCGACATCGTGGTGACGGACGTACGCATGCCGCCCGGCTTCCAGGACGAGGGCCTGCACGCGGCGGTACGGCTGCGCGAGGGGCGCCCCACGCTGCCGGTCCTGGTCCTCAGCCAGTACGTACAGCGGACGTACGCCTCCGAACTCCTGGACTCCGGCGACGGATCCGGCGTCGGCTACCTGCTGAAGGACCGCGTCGGCCAGGTCGAGGAGTTCGTCGACGCCCTGCACGAGGTCGCGAACGGCGGCACGGTACTCGACCCCGAGGTGGTCCGCCGCCTGCTGCGCCACCGCCGCGACCCCCTGCAACGCCTCACCCCGCGCGAGCGTGAGGTACTGGCACTGATGGCGGAGGGCAGATCCAACGGCGCGATCGCGAAGGACCTGGTGGTCTCCGAGGCGGCGATCGGCAAACACATCAACGGAATCCTCACGAAGCTGAACCTTCCGCTGGAGGAGGGGACGCATCGGAGGGTGCTGGCGGTGCTGGCGTTTTTACGGGCGTGAGGGGGGTGGGGGGTTCTCTGTGCGGGTGACGGGCCGGGTGTGCGCTGGTGAGGGCGGTGCTGTAGCGGCGCAGCAGAAGGACGGCGGTGGCGGCGAGGCCGGTCAGCAGGCCCAGCCAGATGCCGAGCGTGTCGAGGTGGAGCGGAAAGGCGAGGAGCCAGGCGGCGGGCAGGCCGACGGCCCAGTAGCCGATCAGGGTGATCCGGAAGCCGCTCCTGGTGTCGTCGAGTCCGCGCAGGAGTCCGACTCCGATGTTCTGGGCGCAGTCGAAGAACTGCAGGAAGGCGGTGACGATCAGGAGGTGGGTGGCGAGGGTGAGGGCCTGCCCGGAGCCGGTGTCCAGGAACGGTGCCAGGACGAGCCGCGGCGCCGTGAGGTACAGGGCGCCGACGCAGGTCGTCACGGCGCCTGCGCAGGCGAGCGCGGTGTTCTTGATGCGTCGCGCGCCCTCGTGGTTGCCGAGGGCGAGTTCCCGGCTGACGTTGATGGACGCCGCGTGGGACAGACCGACGGCGACCTGGAAGACGATGTAGACGAGCTGGTTGACGGCGGTGTGCGCGGCCAGTGCGTCGGGTCCGAAGGAGCCCGCCATGAGGGCGGTGACGGAGAAGAATCCGGCCTCGGAGCCGTAGGTGGCGGCGATCGGCACGCCGAGACCGAGGATCCGCCTGAGCACGGCCGGGTCGGTGCGGGTGACGTCGAGGCCGAGCAGCGGGGCCAGTTCGGCGTCCCGCTTCGCCGCGAGGTACAGGGCGGCGAAGGACAGCAGATGGACGCTCGACGTGGCGATTCCGACGCCGGTCAGTCCCAGGCGGGGAAGACCGAAGGTGCCGTGGATGAGGATCCAGTTCAGGCCCGCGTTCACGCCGATGGACACGAGGGTGATCCGCAGCAGGGCCTGCGGGCGTCGCATGCCGACGGTGAACTGGCGTACGGCCTGGAACCACAGGCAGGGCAGCAGGCCGGGGGCCAGTGCGGAGAGCATCTTCCGGGTGAGGCCGACAATCTCGGGGTCCTGGCCGAGCAGCGGCAGCGCCTGCCCGATGAGGATCATCAGAAGGGCGCCGGTGATTCCGGCGAGGGTGGCGACGGCCAGACTCGCGCGCACGACGGCCCGTACCTCGTCGTGCGCCGACACCTGGGCGCCGCCCCTGCCGTCCCGGCCACCCTTGCCGTCCCGGCCGCCTCTGCCGCCCTCGTTGCCCTGGTAGCCCTTTCCTTCTGTTCCGTGCTTGTCCGCCCCGCCGGCCGCCTGTTCGGCGCGGGCCGCGGCGGCCGCGACCTGGTTGCCGACCGAGGTGACGAGGCCGACGCCCATCGTGCGGATCTGGTTGAAGATCACGAAGGCCAGGCCGCCGGCCGCGAGTTCGGTGGTGCCGAGCAGTCCCAGCATCACCGTGTCGGTGGTCGTGAGGGCGACCTGGGCGAGCTGGGTGAGGACGAGCGGGACGGCGAGCACGCCGAGGGCCCGGCTGTCGCGGAGGAGGGTGGTCAGCATGTGGTCCACCGGTTCCTGCGGAGTTTGGTGAGGAGTTCGCCGATCTCCCGCTCGGTGGCGGGGCTCAGCAGGTCGCGTTCGCTCATCCAGTCGTCGTTGAAGACGGTGTCCAGGTACTTCTCCCCGCCGTCGTTGATCAGGGCGACCATGGTGGTGCCCGGCGGCAGAGAGGGAAGGCGGGTCAGGGCTGCGTGGACGACGCCGCCGGCCGAGCCGCCGATCAGCAAGCCGGTACGGGCGACGGCCCGGCAGGTCGCGAACGCCTCGACGTCGCCGACCTTGACTCCTTCGTCGATCAGGTCGAAGTCGACCAGGGCGCCGATCTCGGCTCCTTCGGGGGTGCCGGTGCCGGACTGGTAGTAGTCGTGGGCGGGGCCGCCGAACGCGATCGAGCCCTCGGGTTCCACTCCGATGACGGTGAAGCCGGTTGTCAGCCTGCTCAGTTCCCGGCCGGTGCCGCACAGCGCCCCGCCGGTGCCGACGGCGCCGATCAGTACGTCGATCCTGCCGTCCAGGGCCTCGTTGAGTTCGTGGGCCACGGGGTGGTACCCGACCCCGTTGGCGGGGTTGTTGTGCTGCTCGGTGAAGACGGTGTTGTCCCGGCCGCGTGCCATGTCCTCGGCGAGTTCCTCGCGGGCGGCGGTGGCCAGTTCCTCGGTTCCGTCAGCGACGACGTAAACGAGTTCGGTGCCCAGGGCCCGCATGCCGCGGAGTTTGTCGGGGGCCGCGTGGTGGTCGACCACGGCGGTGAAGGTGTATCCGCGTTCGGCGGCGATCACCGAGAGGCCCAGGCCGGTGTTGCCGGAGGTGGACTCGATGATCCGGCCTCCGGCGCGCAGTTCGCCCGCGGCCTCGGCGGCGTCGACCATGGCGCGCGCCATCCGGATCTTCGCGGTTCCGGTGGGGTTGAACATCTCCAGCTTGAGCAGCAGGCGGCTGCCCGTCTCGGTGGCGGCGAGTTCCAACAGGGGTGTGTGGCCTATGAGTTCGGACAGGCGGGAGACCACGGCGGGGCGCTGAAGGGCTCCGGGCATCGAATGCTCCTGTGAGGGGGACGGCAGGCGGAGGGCCGGTTCGTGCGGTGGTGGTGTCAGGTGAAGTGGCGGTCCAGGCGCCAGCGCGGCCGTGTGCGGTCGGTCCGGTCGATGACGACCTTGGGCGGCAGGGGCAGGTCGTGGAACGGGGACTCGTTGGAGTCCATCTGGTAGCCGGCCGTGTTCGGGTACAGCAGCAGGTCACCGACGCGTGGGCGACGCGGAAAGGCGATCTTGCGCCAGGTGAGCAGGTCCGATTCCAGGCAGGTGGCGGCGCCGACGCTCGCGGGGTACGTCCCGCCGGGCACCTCGGACTCCCCTGATTCCGCCCCCTCCGCCCCCTCCGCCCACTTCTCGGAGTCCTCGAACGACTGCGGGATCAGCCGGGGGTCGGGGAGGTATTCGCTGCCGAACCACTGCTCGGACAGGCTCAGGCTCGTACCGTCGACGGTCAGCAGCCGGTAGCCGTCGCGTTCCTTGACGCCCTGGATCGTGAACACGGTGGCTCCGGCCCGGTCGAGCAGGGCGCGGCCGGGTTCGAGGAGCAGTTCCAGCCCGGCGTCCCTGAGGACACCCGCCAGGGTCGTCCCACTGTTCCCCGGCCGGGTCGCCAGGAGCGCGGTCAGCGCGTCGGCCCCGGCGAGGGGAGAGTGGTAGGGGTAGAAGTCGCCGCTCCGGAAGGTCTTCCCTGCGTGGTAGTCGGCGGGTCGCTGCGCTTCGAGGAACGTGCGCCAGCTGTCGGCGTCCGTGTAACTGACGGGCAGGCCCCCGCCGATGCTGATCCGGTCGGCGGCCAGCCCTTTGGAGCGGGCCGTGCGGCACAGGCCGGCGAGCCGGGCGGCGAGGTCGGCGCGGGGTCCCGTTTCATAGCCGGACAGATGGAAGCTGAAGCCTTCCATCCGCAGCGCGTCCCCCGCTGTCACGCACCGGTCCATCGCCGTGGCCAGTTCGTCCTCGGCCATTCCGAAGCGGCTGTGCGGCTGGAGCGGGGGCAGGACCCGCAGGAGCACCCGGGCCGGGTACGGCTGTCCGGCGAAGGCGCGGGTGATCACGGCGTCCAGTTCGTCGAGCGCGTCGACCGCGACGAGGGCGCCGTGCCGCACGGCCAGCCGCAGCAGGTGCGGGTCCTTCGCGGGCCCGGTCACCATGAGGTGCTCCCCGCGCACGCCGTGGCCGAGTGCTTCGCGCAGCTCTCCCACGGAGGCCACGTCCACTCCGGCGCCCAGTGCCGCGGCGCGTTCGGCGAAGACGGCCGCCTTGTTGGCCTTCTTCGCGAAGTACACGAAGCCCTTGACGCCGGCCGCCGCGAGCGCTCCGCGCAGGGACCGCAGGTTGGTGTCGAAGGCATCCGGCAGCAGGAAGTGGAAAGGGCCGCCGAAGGCGTGGGCGAGTTCGGGCAGGAGCCCGCCGGCCAGCAGCGCCTCGGTGGCGGGGTCGGGCAGTGCCGGAAGGGCCGGGCGGCCGGTGACGGTGGTCACTGCCACAGCGGCACCTCGATGCCCAGGCCCTGGGCGAGGGCCAGTTGGGAGAAGCGGTGGCCGAGTGCGATGTCGGTGACGACGAGACCGCTGTTGTAGGCGAAGATCCGCTCGGTGTCGCCGGTGCGGCCGGCTGCGGCCCCGGCGAGCACGGGCGGGAACTCGGTGTCGACCGCCGGGAGTTCGCCCTCGGCGTCGGCCATGTCGGTGCCGGTGACGTTCATCTGTGCCTCGCTGGTGGCGACGACCCGGTCCGCCCGGTGCAGCGTGGAGGGTGCGAGTCCGTGTCCGACGAGGACGGACAGCGCGCCCGGCTTGAGCCAGTCCGCTTCGACGGCGGCCGGGGTGTGCGAGCCGGCCGTGGCGAGGATGATGTCGGCGTCCGCGGCGGCGTCCCGCAACTCGGTGACGATCTCGACGTCCCGGTCGGGGAAATGGGCGCGCAGCTGCTCGCGGACGGCGGCGATGCCGTCGGAGTGGGTGCCGAACAGCATCAGGCGGTCGAGGTCGGGGCGCGTGGTGAGCAGGAACGGCAGGGCGAGGCGCCCTTGGGTTCCCGTGCCGATGACCAGGGCGGAGCGTGCTCCGGGTGCGGCGCATTCCCGGGCGAGGAGCGCGGAGACGGCCGGGGTGCGCAGTGAGCCGATGCGGGAGCAGTCCATCATCGCCACCGGCAGCCCGGTGATGTCGTCGTAGAGCGTCAGCGCCGTGTAGTAGTGCTGCTGGGTACGGCCCTTGTCCAGTCCGTGCTTGTACGAGGTCTTGATCGCCACGACGTCGCGGGAGCCGTCCCGGCCCAGCATCGCGTAGGAGACGGAGTGCCCGTCCCGCGGTTTGACGGTCAGTTTGCGGGGGTTGTCGGAGAGGCCTTCGTGGAGTGTCCGGTAGGCGCCCTCCACCGTGGCCACCACGTCGGCCAGGGAGATCTCGATCCCGGCGAGGTCACTGGTGGACAGGATCCGCAGGTGGGTGTCGTCGCCGGACACCTGGGTGCCGGCGGGGGCGGCGGGAACGGTGGCGGAGGCGGGAACGGCGGCAGCGTGCGTCATGGGGGATTCCTCCGTTGCGGGACGGGAGTTCAGCTCGCGTGCGCTTCGAGGGCGGCCTGGCCGTAGCCGTGCTCGTCGGCTTCGGCGGGCGGGCGGGTGCGCCTGCCGGGAACGCGGACGGAGGCCCTCTTGAGCCAGCGGTCGGTGCCGTCGTAGCGGGCCTTGAAGGGCACCCGGCCGTGCACGACGAGGTCGTTGTCGACGACCAGGACGTCGCCGGGCTCCAGGCTGACGGCGACGGAGACCCTGGACAGTTCCCCGGCCAGGCGGTCGTAGGCGGCGCGGTGTCGCGCGGACGCGTCGCCGAGTGGGGTGTAGGCGAGGTCGAAGCGCAGGGTGAGCCCGTCCGGAGACCTCCACAGCGTGGGTACGGGCGGTGGCGTTCCGGCGTAAGCCTGCGCCTCGGCGTAGGCGTCGTCGGGGAGGATCGGCAGAGCCGGACGGCTGAGCAACTCCACGTCGTCGGCACCCAGTTCGACCTGCCTGACCGAGGCGGCGGTGGTGGCGACGGCGTCGTGGTTGCGCAGGCAGCCGAGGATCAGCAGGTGGGCACGGCCGGGGTGGAAGGCGTCCTCGGTGTGCGGGCTGAGCAGCACGCTGCTGCTGGCTCCGGTCTGTTCCTCCTCGTGACCGGGCGAGGGAACGATGTTGTGCACGAACCGGCCGTCCTGCTGGCCCTCCCAGGCGATGGGGGTGCCCATCACGGTGGCGAGCAGGAGCAGGGCCACGTCGTGGACGGCCCCGGAGCGGCCCGCCGTCGACCAGTGGTCCGGCGTGGGGCCGATCGTCTCGTCGTCGACGGGGATGCCGCGTACGACGTACAGACCGGCACAGGTGTCCACGGGGCGGCAGACGTGCCGGATCCCGGCGCTCAAAGTGGCCGCGGTGTGCGGCAGTCGACGTACGAGGGCGAGGGACCGGGGGTCCCCGTCGAAGGCTGAGAGGAGTTCTTGTGCCGCTTCGGTCAGTTCGTTTACGGCGTGAGGGTCGAGCTGGCGCACAGGCGTGACTGCCGTCGGCATGGTCAACCATCCGTTCGTGGGGCGCGTGCGGGGGCGCGGGGCGATGGCGGGAAGGAGCCGGACGCGGGCGTACGGAGCGGATCAGCTGCGTGGATCGCACGGGACACATGGGTCGGCGAGGTTGCGATCCGTTGACGCATCCGGTCGGCGGCTCAGGTAAGCCACACCTAAGTTAGGTGGATCCGGCGCGGGAGGCTGTACTCCACTTGGAGTATTGCGACCGGTCGATTTTTTAGGATAGGCAAACCTAAGTAATTAACCCTGCTTGGGAAGCCGAGGAACACGTGGACCTGTCGAGACGTCAACTGCTGTGGGCCGGCGCCGCTCTGACCACGGCATCCGCGCTGACCGCGTGCGGCGGCGGTGACGCCGAGCCGAACGGATCCGCCGACGGCACGTCCGCCAAGCCCCGCAAGGGCGGCACGCTGCGGGTCGGAGCCCTCGGCCGCGCGAGCGCCCTCACCCGTGACCCGCACGGCACCCAGTCCAACGAGAGCGACTACCTGATCCTCAGCCTCGTATACGACGCGCTGACCGTCCCGGGAGCCGGGCCGAACACCGCTGCCCGGCTCGCCGCGAGCTGGGAGCCGTCGGCCGATCTGAAGACCTGGAAGTTCAAGCTCGCCAAGGGCGCGACGTTCCACGACGGTTCTCCCGTGACCGCCGAGGACGTCGTCTTCTCGCTCAAGCGGCTCCGCGCCACCCCCGCCGGCGCCTCCCGGCTGCCCGGCATCCAGGCGAAGAACATCACCGCCGAGGGCACCGACACGGTCGTCCTGGTCTCCGACTACGCCAACGCCGAACTCCCGCTGCTCACCCGCCTGACCACGTTCGTCGTCCCCGACGGCACGAGCGACAAGGACATCGCGAAGGCACCCGGCACCGGACCCTTCAAACTCGACTGGTTCCGCGGCGGCAACGCCCGTCTGGTGCGCAACGACTCCTGGTACGGCGGGACCGTGCACCTGGACGCCATCGAGGTGAAGATCTTCGAGAGCCCGCAGGCCATGGCCAACGCGCTGCTCGCCGGACAGCTCGACCTCGCCTCCAACGCCGGTGCCATCGCGGACCGTACGGCCGGGACGCGCAAGGACGTGCGGACCGTCCGCCGCCCCGACGACATGGCGATGCCGATCGTCATGCGCACCGCAGACGGCCCCTTCGCCGACGTCAGGGTGCGCGAGGCGCTGCGGCTGGCCGTGGACCGCGAGGCCATGGTCAAGCAGGTCCTGTCCGGCTACGGCACGGTCGCCAACGACATCCTCGGCACCGGTGACCCCGCCTACGCCAAGAACATCAGGCAGCGCGCCCGCGATCTCGCGAAGGCCAGGAAGCTGCTGAAGGAGGCGGGGTTCGACACGTCCAGGACGTACGAGCTCATGACCACCGAGGACATCTCGGGGCTCGCCGAATCGGCCACCCTCTTCGCCACCCAGGTGCGCGAGGCCGGTGTGAAGGTCGAGGTCGTCAAGCAGGAGTCCGCGGTGTTCTGGGACAGGACGTGGCTGAAGGGCGACCTGTACACCAGCTACTGGGGCACCAACGACTCGGTGGTCTTCTTCGCCGGCAAGACCATGGTCTCCGACAGCGGGCAGAACGAGGCGGGCTGGAAGGACACCGCCTTCGACACGGCGTACGAGAAGGCCATCGGCACCGCGGACGACACCCGGCGTGTCCAACTGCTGCGGGAGATGCAGCAGATCGAGTACGACCGCTCCGGCTATCTGCTGTGGGGCATGGCCGACGGCGTCGACCTCGCCGCCGCGAAGGTGCGCGGCCTGCCGACGCTGCCCGGTTACGGCCGGGTCCAGCTCGAAACGGCATGGCTGACCAGTTGATCCCGGACATCGGAGAGCCGGCGGGTCCTTCGGCGGTACCTGCCGAAAACCGGTCGGCCCGACCGCCCGTGGCACGGGTCGCGGCCCGTGCCGGCCTCGTCGTGCTCAAGCGTTCCGTGCTCCTCGCGACACTTCTCGCCGTCGTCTTCATCGGCGTCGAGCTGCTGCCCGGGGACGCCGCGAACGCCACCGCCGAGCGCGGTGAGAGCGCCGCGGACGTGGACCGCCGACGGGAGACACTCGGTCTCGACCGGCCCGTCCCGGAACGGTTCTGGGACTGGATGTCCGGACTGCCCGCAGGCGACCTGGGCACCTCCGCACACGGGGAGCACGTCACCGGCCTGCTCACCACCGCGTTCCCCAACACCCTGGTGCTCAGCGGATCGGCACTGCTGCTGACGGCCGTGCTCTCGCTGCTGTTCGCGTCCGGTGCGGCACTGCGGCCCGGCGGACGCCTCGACCGGTTCGTCACCGGTGCGTCGACCGCCGTGTTCGCCGTCCCGGAGTTCGTCGTCGCGGTCGGGCTCGTCCTGGTGCTGTCGCTGTGGACCGGCTGGCTGCCCGCGGTCACCCTCACCGACGGCGACGGCTCACCCGCGTCCTGGACCATGCTCGTCCTGCCCGCACTGGCCCTGACCATTCCGCAGACCGGCTGGAACACGCGCATCGCCCGCGCGGCCCTCGCCGACGAGGCCCGCGCGCCGTACGTCGAAGCCGCGGTCCTCGACGGCCTGTCGCCGCGCCGGGTGGTGCTGTTCCACGTCCTGCCGGGAGCCCTGCCGACCATCGCCACCGGGCTCGCCACCTCGTCCGGAGTGCTCCTCGGCGGAGCGGTCGCCGTGGAAACCATCTTCAACTACCCAGGAATCGGCGCCGTGCTGGCCTCCGCGGTCGCCGACCGCGACACCCCGGTGATCGCCGGGGTGACCGTACTGGCCGGCGCGGCCATCAGCGTCGTACTGCTGATGGCGGACCTGCTCCGCGACCTGCTGACGGTGGGACAGCGATGACCGTACGAAGCCCTGTGGACCCCTTGTCGCCGACCCGCTCCACCGATGGAGGCCGCAGATGAAGCCACCGGCAGGCCGTCGCGGCGTGAACTCTCCCCGAAAACAACGGCGTTCACCCAAGACGGCCGTCCTGCTCCGGGTCCTGCCCGCCGCCGCACTCGTGGTCCTGGCCCTCGCCGGACCGTGGATCACCCCCCACGCGGTGGACGAACCCGTCACCGTTCCCTACGCCGGGGCCGGGGGCCGAGCGCTCCTCGGCGGCGACCAACTCGGCCGCGACGTCCTCAGCAGGGTCCTGGCGGGCGGTCGCGAACTCGTGCTGTCAGCACTGCTGATCGCCGCGGTGGTCACCGCGGTCGCCGCCGTCACCGGCGCGATCGGCGCCCTGCGGCCGGCCGTCGGCCGGATCGTCGAACGCGCCGCGGACGTGCTGATCCTGCTCCCCGCCGTGCTGGGCATCATGCTGGTCGCCCTGTCCTGGCCCGGTGGCGGACGCCTCGCCGTGGCCGTCGCCGCAATCGTCCTGGGACTGCCCTACGCCGTCCGCCTCGTGGCCCATGCCGCAGCACCCGTCGCCGCGTCCGGCTATGTCGAGGCAGCCGCCGTCGCCGGCGAACGCCTCTGGTTCCTCGTGGTGCGCGAAGTACTGCCCAACCTGCGCGCCACCCTGCTCGCCGTGCTGGGCCTGAGATTCGTCGAGGCGGTCTACGTCGTCTCCATGGCGGGCTTCCTGCAGGTCGGCCCCCAACCACCGGCCGCCGACTGGGCGTTGATGATCCGGGAGAACTCGCCGGGAATCCTGCTGAACCCCTGGGCCGTCCTCGCCCCCAGCGTGGCGATCGGCCTGCTGGCCCTGAGCGTCAACCTCGCGGCGGCGGCCCTGGCCCCGCAGACCGGCCGGAAGGCGGTAACCCTGCTGTGAGCCACACCCCCGACCTGCACACGGACACAGTGAGTCACCCCTCCGCGCCGGTGGCCGAGGTGAGCACGCTCGACGTCACCACGCCGGACGGCCACCCTCTCCTCGAGAACGTGTCCCTCACCCTTCACCCGGGCCGCCTCGTCGCCGTCACCGGCCCCTCGGGCGCCGGAAAGACGACACTGCTGCGAGCACTGCTCGGACACCTGCCGCCCGGTACGGCACGCTCCGCCGGCCATGTGCGGGTACTCGGCCACGACATGCTCGAACTGGACGAGCGCGCACGCCGCGAGCTCCGCAGAACCAGGATCGCGTACGTCGGACAGGACCCCGCGTCGGCACTCAACCCCCGGCTGCGCATCCGCACCCTTCTCCGCGAGCTGAACACGGACCGCACACCCGAGGCCGTACGCGATCTGCTGGACGCGGTCCGCCTGCCGGCCGACCACCGGTTCACCTCCCGCCGGCCCGGGGAACTCTCAGGAGGCCAGTTGCGCCGGGTCGCCCTGGCCCGCGCGCTGTCCAAGCGCCCGTCCCTGCTGCTCCTGGACGAACCCACGGCCGGACTCGACCCGGTGCTGCGCGCCGAGATGGCCGAACTGCTGCGCCGCCTGACGCACGAGCACGATCTCGGCGTCGCCTTCTCCTCCCACGACACGGATGTCGTCGAGCGACTCGCCGACGACGTTGTACGGCTGGGCCCGGACGAGGCCATGACCGAAGCCCCGGCGGAGAGGGCCGAGCGCCCCTCCGGCCGCATCGCGACGTCCCGGCGGCCACCAACGGCGTCGGCCACCGGCACGGAGGCCGTCGACGCGCCCCTCCTCGACGTCCACGACCTGAGCGTCGCGTTCGGCCGCCGGAGCACCGGGCGCCCGGTGCTGGACGGCATCCGGCTCACCGTGGCGAAGGGCTCGGCGGCAGCCGTCGTCGGTGCCTCGGGCTCCGGCAAGACGACACTGGCCCGTGCACTCGTCGGTCTCCAGAAGAGCCGGTCCGGCACCGTACGGCTCGACGGCGCAGCCCTGCCCGCCGCCATGGGGCGCCGCAGCCGGGACCAGCGCCGCCGCCTTCAGCTGATCACCCAGAACCCTCTCGGGGCGCTCAACCCCAGCCGAACCGTCGGATCATCGGTGGCCAGGCCCCTGCGGATCCACCGCCGCACTCCCTCCGGGATCACGGGTCGTGCCGTCGAGGAGCTGCTGCGCCAGGTCGGGCTGCCGGCCGCCTTCGCCGACCGGTATCCGCACGAGCTGTCGGGCGGCCAGCGTCAACGGGTCGCGATCGCCAGAGCTCTCGCGGCCGAGCCCGAGATCCTGATCTGCGACGAGATCACGTCCGCGCTCGACCGGAGCACCGGCCACGCGGTCATGGACCTGCTGGACGGGCTGCGGCAGGACCGCTCCATGACCCTCGTCATCATCAGTCATGACGTGCCGCTGGTCCGGGACCGGTCGGAGACGATCACCGTCCTCGCCGACGGACGGGTGGTGGAGTCCGGTCGCACGGCGGACGTGTTCGCGGATCCGCGGCACACGGCCACAGCGGAACTGCTGGACGGCCGTCCGGCATCCGTACCCACGTCAGGCACGAGCGGGCGCCACCGAACCGCCCCGTCCCCGGAGGGTCGCCAGAACCCGGAGGATCGCAAGAAGCCGGAGGATCGCGAGAAGCCGGAGGATCGCGAGAAGCCGGAAGGTCGCGAGAACTTGGAGGCGTGAACATCCCCGGCCCATGGATGTGTCAGCGAGCGACCACGCCCTGCGCCTCGCCCACCTCATGGTGCAGATGCAGCACCGCCGACACGGTCACGCCCACGGAGCCAAGAACGGCGAGAGCCACGAGAAGGGCCAGACACCGCCGCGCCCTGCCGGGCACGGCAGACGGCTTGAGGAGCGTGGTGACGCGTTGCGAGACGGGACCCGTCGCCGCTCCGAGGGTCAGATAGGGGCGCGTGGTGGGACCCGCGTCATGACTGGCCAACGCGGCTCGCGCCACCGCGACAGCGACCAGCTTCCGGTCCCCCACGGCTCGGGCCGCGGCTTCGTCGGCCGCGAGCTCCGCGGCGAGACGGATCTCCTCCCGCACCCTGCGCAGGGCGGGATGACAGTGCGCCGCGGCCTCGGCGGCCGTCAGGAAGTAGTGGTGCCGCTGGGCGTTGTGAGCGCGCTCATGGGCGAACAGGGCTTCCCGCTCCGCAGCCCCCAGGCTGCGCAGCATGCCCGCCGTCACGACGATGCGGTTCTGACGGCCCGGCAGCGCGTACGCGTCGGGCCGCGGCGAATCGACGACGCACAGATCCCCCACCACGGGAAGCCGCGCCACCTGCCGCTGCGCCGCCCGAAGCGTGCGGCTGTGCCGCACCACGGAATGCCCGAACCTCAGCCCGCCGAGAACGAGAGCCAGGCCGGCCAGGACCGCCATCCCGCCGACCACGGGAACGGAGGGCGTGCACAGATGGTGGACGAAGTGGCTGCGCTCCGCGACGGCCGGCACGAGAAACAGGCCGGTCAGGATCAGAGCCCCGAGGCAGACGACACAGGCCGCGGCCGAGAGGAGCGTCGCCGACGTGAGGATCCACAGGGCCGCGGTCGGCCGTACCCACACCAGCACCCGGCTCGTCGCCAGGCACAGCAGGAACGGCAGCACCAGCGGCACGACGAACAGCGGAGTCAGCATCAGGTGTCCTTCAGCACGGCGAGACCGTCGGGCAGGCCGTCTACACGCTCACCCTCAGCTTCGACTACAGTGTCGTAGACCGTTTACAAGACTGTAGACGGACCCATTCCTTCCTTGGAAGGTCGCATCGAAGTGCCCTGCCCCAACAGTCATTTACTGCGGTCCACGGTACATGCGCTCCAAGGCCGCCGGAATCGAAGGGTGGCTATTTCGGCGCGGTCGGGCACGCCTGCGCATATCGGCCATTCCCGCAGCAGAACCGCGCCGGAGTACGGGAGTTGCCGGGAGTAGACCGACGACCCAGGAAGCCACTCCAGTGGGCGCGCCCCGGCGCTTTACTTGAATGTTCAGTGAAGGTGTGGATGATGCTCCGTGTGCTGCTGGTCTACGGCCAGGATTCCGTGCACTCGCGGATCGGACAACTCGTCGCGGACGCGCCGGACATCGAACTGATCGCAGCGGTCGAGGGCGGAATGGACGGCGTCCGCCTGGCCCGGAGTCTGCGACCGGACGTCGTCCTGGTCCACGTCCACTCGGCCGGGATCGACGGCATCGAGGCATCACGCCAGATCACGCACGCTCCCTGGGCGACCGGCATCCGGGTGGTGATGCTGGCGGACGTCATCACCGAGACCTGGGTACTCGGGGCGCTGAATTCGGGAGTCAGCGGATTCCTTGAAGTCGAGAGTGGGACGGAGGCTCTCGTCGAGGCGATAAAGGCGGTCGCTCGTGGTGACGCACACCTTTCGCCGGCCGCGACGCGCTGCGTTCTCGACAGGGTATTTCCACTGACGCACATCAGCGGCAGCGATGAGGCGGAAGAGAGATTCGGTGATCTCACACCGCGGGAACGCGAGATGGTCTCCCTTGCGGCCCTCGGTCTGGACAACAAGCAGATATCGGACCGCCTGATCGTCTCGCATCTCACCGTCAAGACGCATATAAATCGCGCCATGATCAAACTCAATGTCAGAAGTCGGGCCCAACTCGTCGCGGAGGCACACCGAAAGGGTCTCGTCGGCAGGAGAAGTGAGGAGTAGGGGAGCTGTCCGAGTGCCGTCCGGAGGAGTAGGCGAGTTGCCCGCCTGCTGTCCGAGTGCTGTCCGACCGGCGTCGAAGGACCCGCTCAAGTTCCCTCCGCGTACGCGCAGGGCACGTACGCGGCCGCCGTACCGGTTCCTGGGCCTTGCTGTACCCGTCCCTCGGGCCCTGCCGGAGCGGCTCTCCCCTGATAATGGCCGCAGGGACGGATCAGTCCGCGCCCGGTGGCGGAAACGCTTCTGCTGTCCGGTGCTCTGTCTGGTGAAGAGTCTGCCTGGCGAAGAGAGGGAGAAACCATGGCTGGGGGTGACGGTGAGCGTCGGCCTGCGGGAGAGCTGGAGGCCAGCGTCCTCGCCGCATTGTGGGCGGCGGGGAAACCACGGTCGGCCGCCGAGATCAGGTCCGAGATGCCGCAACCACTGGCCCGGACGACAGTCGCCACCCTGCTGATCCGCCTCTACGAAAAGGGCGTCATCGACCGCAAGCCCGTGAAGCGCGGCTTCGTCTACTTCCCCGTCGAGGACGCCCACGGCCTGACGGCTCGCCGCATGCACCGCGAGCTCGACCAGGACGGCGACCGCAGCATGGTGCTGGCCCGCTTCGTCGAGAGGCTCAGTCCGACCGATGAGGCTGAGCTGCGTCGGCTGCTGGAAGAGAACGGGCACTGACCGGAACGGCGACGCACGGACCCGGACGGCGACGCCTCTTCCGTCGTAACCGCCGTTGCCTGTCAAGGACGTTCGCTCCACGGCTACGGAACGCGCCCTCCACCGGGCCGTTCCTCCAGCTCTTCGGGGGCGGGTCCGTCGCTTTGGACGGGCGGGTGTGGGGGCGGGAGTGCGGGGTGGTGGTGGGCGGGTGGTAGCGGGAGTGCGGGGTCGTCGAGGCGCACCAAGCGGTACCCGTACTCATTCGCCGTCCGCCCCGTGACGCCGGACCGGCGGGAGGCTCGCGGAGGATTCCTGTGCTTCCGCGGCCGAGCGTTTCGAGCCGCGTCCAGCAGAGCGCCGAGCGCGGGCGAGGCCCGCACCAGCTGCCGGAGCCGGTACGGCTTGAATCCTGCCGCGCGGGCGGCCGTCGACCAGTCGGCGCCCCGGATGAAAGCGACTGCAGCGACCCGCAGCATGGCGGGAGTGGCTTCGCGGCCGGTCCCGAGCCCGTGGGCGGCGGCCAGTGCGGTGGCCGCTTCCAGGGCGGAGGCGAACGCGGGGTCCTGCTTGAGCCAGTTCTGGAGGACCCGGCCCGGTACGCCCGCCCACACGGCGGCGGCTTCCTGCCCCAGCCCGTTCGCCGTGGCCTGCAGTACGTCGGCCATCTTCGCCAGTGTGTCGTCACGAAGGCTGGACTGTCCGCCCAGGGCATCGCGCAGGTCTCGTTCGACCTGTTCGCGGGCACCGAGCCACGCCACGACCCGGACGGCAGGCGCTGCGGTGTCCGTTTCCGTGACGGGCTTCTTCGCTTCGTACACTGCTCTCCCACTCGGTTGCACCACTGTCTCCGTGCGTGTGCGTGTGCGTGTGCGTGTGCGCGTGCGTGTGCGTGTGCGCGTGCGCGTGCCGCGGTCGCCCCGGCCGGTGGTCTCGTGTGCCGACCCGGCCGGTGGTCCCGTGTGTCGCCATGGCTGGCGGTCTCATGTCAGGAGCCCCGTCGTGTGCGGCGGGCGGTCTTCGCGGTGGGTGCCCGGTTGCGGCGGGCGGTCCTCGCGGGGAGTGTCCGATCGGACGGGTCGGACGGGTCGGACGGGTCGGACGGGTCGGACGGATGGGACGGGTCGGACGGGGTGGTTTCGCGCTGTCGCCGCACGAGGGACCACGAGATCCGCCGTCGGTGCGGAGCGGCTGCCTTCTCGTGGTGGGCCGGGGCAGTGATCCGTGCGCGTGCGATCAGCTCAAGGGTCACGACGACGGCGACGGCCTGAACGGCCATCAGGGCGACGAGGACGAAGAGCTGCACCGCACCCGCGGTGACAGGGTCGGCTCCCCCGAGCAGCATGCCGACGAACGCGCCGGGAAGCGTCACGAGCCCGACCGTCCGCGTCTGGTCGAGCCCGGGCACGAGCGCCTCCGAAGCAGCCGAGCGGGCGATCTCCACGCGGGCATCGCGCTCGACGAAACCCAGGGCGAGAGCAGCCTCGACCTCGCCGTGACGCATCCGCAGCACGGCCAGGCTCTGTCGGCCGGCCAGGACGGTGGCCGTCATCGCGCCGCCGATCAGGATGCCGGTCACCGGGATCATCGCGATCCCGGTGACCTTCACCAGGCCGGTGGACAGCAGCAGTACGACGGCGGGTACCACGCCCGCGGCGATCGGCACGGCCATCCACCACCACGTGCCGTCGGAGGTGATGCGCCGCCCGGCCGTACGCACAGCGACCGCGTACATCAGCAGGAGGAACGCGGGCAGGCCCGTGGGCGAGTGCGCGACCCAGCCGATGGCCACGGAGACCACCCCGAGCTGAACAGCTGCCCGCAGACCGGCGGTCAGTACTTCCCTGGCCCGGCCCGTGCCCTGATCGGGCGCGAGCCGAGCCACGGCGGTCACGGCGACGGCGGCCGCGAGAAGCACAGCCAGGACCCAGGCGAGGGCCGCGTTCACCGGAAGTAACGCGGCCGAGGCTGTGGTCATGGCATCACCGTCGAAGTGTCTGGCGTCTGGCTGCGGTGGAGACCGCTCTGGATGCGAGTCGGTCGCGGGGGAGGACTAGGGCCTGTCGGCAGCCGCCGCTTCCGATGCGTTCTCCGAAGCCTGGCCTGCTGCTTTCCCTGAACGTGGTGCGCTCCGAGAGCGTCCAGGTGAGAGGAAGAAAACCAGCACAGGAATCAAGTAGAGGACCCATACGGCGACTTGGAGGATGGTGGGGTCGGGTTGGAAGTTGAGGATGCCTTTGAGGAGGGTGCCGTACCAGCTGTCCGGGGGGA
>NZ_JBHXTO010000060.1:0-50337 GCF_042677425.1 Streptomyces sp. NPDC127119
GGGTTTGGGGGCCAGCGCCCCCGAGAAGATGCTCATCGCTCACCCCGATGCTCCGGCGTCCAAGGGAACAATCGCCTCTCCCCCCACACCAGCACGCTGTTGATGACCAGCCCCAGGGCCCCCGCCCACACCACCCCCGCCAGCACGTCCCGCGTGCCGTCCGTCGCCAGGCCCGCCTGGGCGATGAAGATGCCGAGCCCTTCCCCGAACCCCGCCAGGATCTCCGTGGCGACCGCCAGGATGAGGGCGACGGCCGCGGAGATGCGCACGCCGGCCGCGATGAAGGGCGCGGTGGCGGGGAGTTCGACGCGCAGGAGGACCGACAGGCGGCCGAAGCCGAACGCGCGCAGGGTGTCCTTGGCCAGCGGGTCGGTCTCGCCGAGGCCGTAGACGGTGTTGAAGAGGATCGGCCAGACGGACGCGTACGTGATGAGGGCGACCTTCGTCTCCGTACCGGACCCCAGCAGCAGGGACACCAGCGGGATCAGTGCGACGGACGGCAGCGGGCGCAGGAACTCGACGACGGCGCGCACCGCCTCGTCGACGACGGGCACGCTGCCGAGGAGAAGGCCCAGCGGTACGGCGATCGCGCAGGCGAGGCCCAGGCCGAGGGCCCAGGCGCGCACGGTGGCGCCGATCCCGTCGAGGAAGAGCGGGTCGCCCGCCAACTCCACCGCCCGTGTGAGGACTTCGGAGACGGGTGGGAGGTAGTCGCGTCGTACCAGGCCCGCCCTGCCGACGGCCTCGCACAGGCCGAGGGCGAGCAGCACACCGAGCGCGCCGAGGAGCAGTTCCTGTCGGCGCCTCACTCGACCAGCAACGTTCCCGGATCGATCGGCTTCTCCAACAGGCCCTGTTCCTGCATGAGTTCGGTGAGGCGGCGCAGTTCGGCCGCGTCCGAGGTCGCCGGGTAGGCGGGCAGCCGGATCGATTCGGCCTGGGCCGCGGTCACCTTGGTGTATTCGGGCAGTTCCTCGCGGACGGCGTCCGGGTCCTGGATGGCGATCTGCGCCGCAGCGGCGATCGCCCGCCGGAAGGCCGCCGCGGTCTTCGGGTTCTTGGAGGCGTAGTCGCCGGTCGTGACGTATCCGCTGATCGGGATGTTCTCGACGGGGGCTGAGCCGCCGTCGACGAGGACGCGGGCGTTGAGCTGCTTCTGGATGGCGCTGTTGAAGGGTTCGACGGCGTGCACGGCGTCGACCTGGCCCTTCTCCAGGGCGACTCCCATCTGGGGGAAGGCGATCTGCCGGTACTCGGGGAGGCCGGCGCCCTGTTGGCCGAGGATGGCGTTCAGGGTCAGCGACTGAATGTTGTTGAGGATGTTGACGGCGACCTTCTTGCCCTTGAGGTCGGCGACGCTGCGGATGTCGGAGTCCTCGGGCACGAGTACGTCCATCATGTGCGGCGCGACGCGGGCCCCTTCGGCGAGGATGCGCAGGTCCAGCGTGCCTTTCTCGTGGGCCTGGAGGAAGGTGACGTAGTTCGCGCTCGCGATCACGTCGACCTGGCCCTTGGAGAGGGCGGGCAGTGCCTGGATGGACTGCTGGACGGGCTGGATGCGTACGTCCAGTCCCTCCTTTTTGAACAGCCCCCGGTCCCGGGCGAGATAGAGGGGCGCGTCGTCCGCCAGGGGCAGCGCGGCGACGGTGACGCTCGACCGCTCCAGCCCCTTTCCGTTCCCGTCCTTGCCTGCGTCCGTGTCGTCGGAGTCGCCGCCGCACGCCACGACGGTCATCACCAGGGCGACCGCGAAGGTGATCAGCTTGCCCGTGCTTCCCGCGCGGGAACGGTCTTGGAGCGTCGGCATGGGCGCATGATGACCTGCCGATTGACATGATCACTACACATCTTTGCGCCGTTCCCGGCACTTGCGACCCACGAGGCGCGGGTTGACGATCCGTTGACCTTCAACTTAGGTTTGCCTTACCTAAGTGGTTCTCGCCTCCGAAAGGCCAACTACCCATGAGATCCGCCCTGTTCTCCCGTGCCGCCCGTATCGCCGCCGTCGGGGCCACCGCCGCCGCGCTGACGGTCGGGCTCGCCACCTCCGCCTCGGCCGCCACCGCCACGCGGTCCGTGACGGTGAGCGGTACGACGTACAACCTGTCGCTGACGGCCCCCGACAGCCTGTCCGCCGCCGGGCAGAACGTCACCGTCTCCGGCAGCGGCTACAACACGCTCCAGGGTGTCTACGTCGGTCTGTGTGTGATCCCCGAGGGTGTCGAGCCGGGCAACCCGTCGACGTACACCTCCCGGCCGACCCCCTGCCTGGGCGGCGCCGACCAGTCCGGTACGACGGGTGCCTCGCACTGGGTGTCCAACCTCGGCGGCGGCACGGTCGCCAACAGCTCCGCCTACGGCACCGGCGGCTCGTTCGGCGTGAGCGTGCACGTGAACCCGAACATCGCCGCCGGCACCGTCTGCGGCACGGACGTCGACTGCGCGATCGTGACGCGCGCCGACCACACGGGCAGCAGCAACCGCTCGTACGACGTCTACCTCCCGGTCACCTTCTCGTGACCGCGCCCCTCAGAACCCGGGGGCGGAGCGATGTGCTCCGCCCCCGGGCGGCGGGCGCCCTGGCCGGCATCACGGCGGTGGTCCTCTCGGTCGTCGCGGTCGGCACGCCCGCGGCCGGCGCCGACGACCCGCCCGCGGCCGACGGGTACGAGCAGACGGCCCGCCTCACCACCGTCGGCAAACCGCTCGACCTGCTGCTGCACCCCGGGTCGGACAAGCTGTACGTCGGCTCCGACACCGTCGCCGGTACACCGGACGGCAGCCTGGCCGGGGTCTACGCCGTCGACCCGGCCTCCGGCACCGTGCTCAGCTGGGTGAAGACATCTCCCGGCAGCACGGGCGCGCCCGCCCAACTGCCGGGCAAACGCCTCGCCGGACCGCTGCCGGGCGACGGGGTGCACTACCTCGTCGGACTGCGCGGGATCGCCGCCGCAAAGGACGGAGACGCGTCGGGAAGCGGCGGCTGGCTCACCGGTACATCGATCACGCAGGCCAAGTCCGGTGCGAAAGCCGGCACGGTGGTGATCGTACGCGGGACGAAACTGGAGGAGGTCGCCGTCGGCGGGACGACGGTGACCGTGGAGCGTTCCCTCACCCTGCCGGCCACCGGCGGCCCGCTCGCCGTGGACACCGCGGCCGGGCAGATCTGGGTGACGGACAACACCAACGGCGTGCTGCGCAGGGTCGGTTCGGCCGACTTCGCGCCGGACGGCAAGGAGATCGCGCTCGGCGCCGGAGCGGCGGTGTCCTTCCTGGAGTGGGACACCGGGCGCGGGGTGCTGTGGGCGGGGCGCGGGACCGTACTGGAGGCGTACGACATCGCCTCCGGGAAACTGGCCGCCTCCTTCGACGCGAAACCGGGCGACACCATCGCCGATGTCGCCGTGGACCCGCGCTCCGACCGGGCGTTCGCGGTGTGGCAGGACTGGGGCAACCCGCCGGAGGAGGGGGACGGCGTGGGGCAGCTCGCGGTGTACGACACGGCGACGCTCAAGGATCTCGACCTGGGCGCCGAACTGCCGGGTGTCAACGGCCAGTTGGGCAGTTCGTCCGTCGCGGTGACTCCGGGTGGCGACGCGGTGTTCGTGGCGAGTCCCTCGGACGCCTCGCTCACCGTGTTCAAGGCGCCGGTGCCGCCGACCCCCTCGCCGACACCGACCCCGACGGACCCGGAGTCCCCGCCGCCGTCGCCCGATCCGACGCCCGGCGACACGGACCCCGCCCCCGACCCGAGTGACGAACCGACCGACCCGTCCGACTCGGGCACCACGGTTCCCGTCGACGGTCCCGCGGACGACGACAACAGCGCGGGCGGCACGGTCGACATCGGTGACACGAGCGGCGGAGCGGGTACGACCGGTGGCTCGGTGAGCGGTGGCTCGTTCGGCACCACCGGCGACGGGTCGCTCGCCTCGACCGGCTCCGACCTGCTCCTGCCCGCCGCCGCGGGCACCGCCGCCCTGCTCGCCGCCGGCACCGCCGCGATCCTGTGGCGCCGGCGGACGAACGGACGGCTGGAGCCCTGAGGGCGGACGGGCCATGGAGGGCAGGGGCGCAGTTCCCCGCCCTCCATGAGCGCGGGGAACTGCGCGGCCGGCCCCCACCGGCCCGCGGACGGAGGCTGTCGGGTCGGCCGTGTCAGTGCTGCTGAGCCTTCTGCGGTGTGGCCTCGCTCGGCCGCACGACGACGAATCCCTCCCCCTGGAGCATCAACTGCACGGCCTCGCCCGAGCCGCCGCGGATCATCGAGCCGATGGACTGCGAACGGTGCAGCGAGGTCTGGAGGTTGGCCGTCCAACCCACCACCGCGTCCGTGTCGACGTACACCGGCCACTGCGGTGAGACCGGGATGACCAGCGGGTTGCCGTCGCAGACCAGTCCGAGCCTGCCCTGTCCGGTGAAGACGCTGTTGAACAGGCCGCCGCCGGACATGCCCGCGCCCTTCACCGTCTTGATCTCGTACTTCAACGAGGCGTCGAAGCACAGGATGTTGCGGCCGTTGACGGTGAAGACGTCATCGGGGTCGATGTCGATGATGAAGCAGTTCTGCGCCTCGTGCGCGAACCACGCCTCCCCCTGCCCGCGCACCGCCATGAGCGGCAGGCCCTCGCCGGTCATCGCACGCTTGAGCATGCCGCCGACGCCCTGGCCCTTGCGCTCGAACTGCAGACTGCCGCGGTAGGCGATCATCGCGCCCTGCCGGGCCAGCATCTCGCCGTTGACGGCGTACCTGATCGACTTGGCGTTCTGCACGCTCATGCCCGCGGTGGCGGCCGGCTGCACCATGTACTCGCTGGAAAACAGATCACCCTTCATCCGGGCATCCTGTCCCGCGAGGCTTCGGTTGCACCATCCCTCAACAGGAGAAAAGGCGCCGCCGAAAGTATGCGCCCGCCCGGCGAAAGGCAGGGGCGGCCGACACCCGCTCGCGTCGGCCGCCCCTGCGGGGCCTTTCGGCCCCACCCTGTGGGGGGTGGCATCGGTTCCCGGTCAACCGTCCACCGGCTGTGCGCGGCGACCGTTCAAGGTGTTACCCACGGTTCGGACGTGGCCCGAACGACGATAGGCGGCATCCCCGCCCCCCGATACGGGGAAAACCCTCGATCCCGCGACCCGGAACCCTGGCCCTCCCCTAGGGCCTGCCCTCCGCGGCGCCGCCGCCCGCCGCCGAGCCCGTCACCGAACCCGTTGCTGCGCCCGTCAGGATCGCGCCCGCGACCACGTCGAAGAGATGGTCGGCGCGTGACGCGAGCGAGGGCTGGTCGCCGAGCCAGGCGAGCGCCGCGATCAGCGCGAACAGATCGGTGCCGTCGAGGTCGCCGCGCGCCGCGCCCACGGCCTGGGCGCGGGTGAGGAGCCGCGCCCCGGCCGCGCGCAGGGTGACGCACGAGGCGTGGAGCGCGGACCCGGTGTCCTCGATGGCGGCGGCCATCAGCACGGTCACACCCCGGTACTCGGTGGTCCATCCGACGCAGTCGCGCAGCCACGAGACGAGAGCGTCCTCGGGCGCGTCCGACGTTTCGAGGGCGTCCGCCTTCGCGGTCAGCTCCTCGAAACTCGTGTGGAGCAGGGCTTCGAGGAGCGCCTCGCGCGTCGGGAAGTGCCGGAGCAGCGTCGCGAGCCCGACGTCCGCCTTGCGTGCGATGTCGCGCAGCGACACGTCGACACCCTGCTCGGCGATGGCGGCACCCGCCACCGCGAGCACATGGTCGCGGTTCTTCCTGGCGTCGGCGCGCACCTGTCCCCCTTGACTATCCGGACCAGTGGTCCATATATTCGGATCAGTGGTCCAGTTATCTGGATCGCTGATCCGGATAAGTCTATCCCGCGACATGGACAGGGGAAAATGATGCCTGCGCGTACGACCGCACACACGATGAGGGCGATCCGGCTGCATGAGCACGGCGGCCCCGAGGTGCTGCGCCACGACGAGGTGCCGGTGCCCGTGCCGGGGCCGGGCGAGGTACTCGTCCGTGTGCACGCGGTCGGCGTCAATCCGCCGGACTGGTATCTGCGCGGCGGACTGACCAGCGTGCCCGGGGAGCCGGATTCGACGATCAGCCTGCCGGTGATCCCGGGGACGGACGTCTCGGGCGTCGTCGAAGCCGTCGCCGCGGACGTGGCCGGCCTCGCCGTGGGCGACGAGGTCTTCGGGCTGCTGCGGTTCCCCGGTTTCGACGGCCGCGCGTACGCCGAGTACGTGGCCGCCCGTGCCTCGGACCTCGCACGCAAGCCGGCCGGAATCGACCATGTGCACGCCGCGGGGGCGCCCATGGCCGGGCTGACGGCGTGGCAGTTCCTGATCGAGGTCGGGCACGATCATCCGTCGCCCTTCCAGGAGGCGCGGCACCGTCCGACGGCGCTCGGCGCGGGCACGACGGTGGTCGTCAACGGCGCCGCGGGCGGCGTGGGGCACTTCGCGGTGCAGCTGGCGAAGTGGAAGGGGGCGGACGTCGTCGCGGTGGCATCGGGCGCGCACGCATCATTTCTGGGCGAGCTGGGCGCCGACCGGTTCATCGACTACACCACGAGCCGTCCCGAGGAACTCGTCCACGACGCCGACCTCGTCCTCGACACCGTCGGCGGTCCCCACAGCAGCCGCTTCCTGCGCACACTCAAGCGCGGCGGCGCCCTCTTCCCGGTGTTCCTCGGCGAGTTCGACGACGAGGAGGTCGCGAAGCTGGGCGTCACGGTCTCGACCGCGCAGGTCCGCTCGGACAACGTGCAACTCGCCGAACTGGGGCGCCTGCTCGACGCGGGCACGGTGCGCGTCGCGATCGACAGCACGTACCCGCTCGCGGATGCCCGCGCCGCGCACGAACGCGCCGCCCGAGGCCACATCCGGGGCAAGATCGTGCTCACGGTGGCCTAGAGGGACCCCGATCCCGATCCCGGGAGCCGACCGGACGGCCGCCGTCGCCGGTACGAGCACACCCGGCCCGTACGTGCCGGGCCCCGGGGTGCCTCAGACGCTCTCCGGCGCGCGGGCGTCGTCGTCGGCCGCGAGGAACTGCGTGGCGGCGAGTTCGGCGTACAGCGGGTCGCCCGCGACGAGTTCGCGGTGGGTGCCCACGGCCCGTACGCACCCGGCGTCCATGACCACGATGCGGTCGGCCATGGTGACGGTGGACAGCCGGTGGGCGACGACCAGGACCGTGGTGGTCAGGGCGACATCGGCGACCGTGTCGCGCAGCGCGGCCTCGTTGACCGCGTCGAGCTGGCTGGTGGCCTCGTCGAGGAGCAGCAGCCGGGGCCTTCGCAGCAGGGCGCGGGCGATGGCGACGCGCTGGCGCTCACCGCCGGAGAGCTTGGTGCCGCGGTGGCCGACGAGCGTGTCCACGCCCTTCGGCAGCTTCTCGACGAGGCTGTCGAGCCGGGTCGTCCTGAGCGCGCGGAGCAGTTCCTCCTCGTCGGCGTCGGGGTTGCCGAGCAGGAGGTTGTCGCGGAGGCTGCCGGAGAGGACGGGTGCGTCCTGCTCGACATAGCCGATGGCCGACCGGAGCCCGGAGACGTCCCACGCGGTGAGGTCGCGGCCGTCCAGCGCGATGGTTCCCCGGTCGGGGTCGTAGAACCGCTCGATGAGTGAGAACACGGTGGTCTTGCCCGCGCCCGACGGCCCCACGAAGGCGGTCATCCCGCGCGGGGGTACGGCGAAGGTCACGCCGTGGTGGACGTACGGCAGGTCCTCGGCGTACCGGAAGCGGACGTCGTCGAAGGCTAGGGAGGCCGGTTCGGCGCCGGGGCCGGGCAGCGGCGCGGGCTCGGTGACCGGTTCGGCGGGCAGCCCGCGCGCCTCCTCGATACGGGCCAGGGCGGCCGAGCCCGTCTGGTACTGGGCGACCGCGCCGACGACCTGCTGGATCGGCGACATCAGGAAGAAGACGTACAGGAGGAAGGCGACGAGTGTGCCGATGTCGACGGCCCCGGTCGCGACCCGCGCGCCGCCCACGGCGAGGACGGTGATGAACGCGATCTGCATCGAGAGCCCGGCCGTGTTCCCCGCGAGCGCCGACCACTTGGCGGCCCGCACGCTCTGCCGCCAGGACTCCTCGGCCGCCGCGTGCACGATCCGCTCCTCGCGGTGCTCGGCGCCGGACGCCTTGATGGTCCGCAGCGCGCCCAGGGTCCGCTCCAGCGAGGCGCCCATCGCCCCGACCGCGTCCTGGGCCCGCCGGCTGGCCCGGTTGATGCGCGGCACGATCACGCCGATCACCGTGCCCGCGCCGACGACCACGCCCAGGGTGACGGCCGTCAGCACCGGGTCGACGAACCCCATCATCACGAGCGTGGCGAGCAGGGTGAGCCCGTGCCGAACCCCACCAGCGAGTCGGTGGTGACCTCCCGCAGCAGGGTGGTGTCCGAGGTGATCCGGGCCATCAGGTCCCCGGGCTCGCTCTTGTCGACGGCGGATATCCGCAGCCGCAGCAGATGCGAGACGAGCCCCCGCCGCGCCCCGAGCACGACGGACTCGGCCGTGTACCGCAGCACGTACGAACCCAGCGCGCCGATCATGGCGTTGGCGACGACGAGCCCCGACATGGCCAGCAGCGCGCCGGTGATCGCCCGGTCCCGGCCCAGGTCGTCGATCAGCGACCTGGCCACCAGCGGCAGCGCGAGCCCGGCGGCCCCGGTCAGCAACGACAGCACGGCACCGAGCAACAGCGTCCAGCGGTACGGGCGTACGTAGGCGAGGAGCAGCCGCCACGACGGTGTGGCTGCCGGGTCGGGCGGCTGGGACTGCGGCACGGTACTCCCCCTGGAGTGGACGGTTCGATGAAGTATCGCCGATGCCACGGACAGAGCCGCAGTCCGTTCGCGCCGGGCGGAGGCGACGTAACGTGACGCGGATGAGTGCAGTTGCCCCCGAAGAGCCGGCCTGGCGCCGGCGTGCCGTCGAGCGGTCCACGCGCGGCGCCGGCCGGCCCACGCCCACCGCCCGGGTGCGCGCGGTCCAGCGTGCGCAGCGGTTCGTGGACTCGGCGCACGCGCTCGTCGACGAGAAGGAGACGATGGAGTTCACCGTCCAGGAGGTCGTGGACCGCTCCCGGCAGACCCTGCGCAGCTTCTACGAGCACTTCGACGGCAAGCACGAACTGCAGCTGGCCGTGTTCGAGGACGCGCTCTCCCGGTCGGCGGCCGAGATCCGGTCGGCCGCCGCCTCCGTGGACGATCCCCTGGACGCGCTGCGCCTGGCCGTCGGGACGCTGTACGAGCAGGCGCACCCCGGAACCGGCGTCCGGCGTGCGCTGTTCAGCGACTTCGGGCCGCGGCTGCTGCTGACGCACCCTGCGCAGGTGGCGACCGCGCACCTCCCGCTGCTCGCGGTGTTCACGGAGCTGGTGGAGCGGGCCGCCCGCGCCGACGTGGTCCCCGCCGGGGCGCCCGGCCGTCGGGCGGGGCTCGTCGTGCAGACCGTCATGTCCGCCGCGCGGGCCCACCGCGTGCCCGCCGACGGCGACATGGCCACGGCGACGGCGAACGCCGAGGAGGTCTGGCGGTTCTGCCTGGGCGGGCTGGGCGGCCCCTACGACGTCCGCCCGGCCCCCTGACCGCCACCGCCACTGTCACCGCCATCGGTGGCGGTCAGCCGCAGCACGCTCCCCTCGCCGTTCGCCGAGACCAGCAGGGTGCCGTCAGGAGCCACGGCGAGACCGGCGAAGGCGCGGGGCGAACCGGGCATGCCCTCGGCGAACAGCGCGGGGTCGGCGCGGGTGATGCCCGGCGGCAGACCGACCGGGAGGCTCTCGGCGTCGATCCGGCTCTCCCCCGTACTGAGCGAGACCGCCCGCAGACACCGGTCCCGCGTGTCCACCGTGAACAACTCGCCGCCGCGCACGGCGAGACCCTGCGGCGCGCCCAGCCCTTCGGCCAAGGTCACGGCAACCGCCTCGCCGTCACCACCCTCGCCGTCGCCATCGCCTTCGCCGTCGATGCGGAGCACCGCCCCGAGCCGGTCGTCGCTGACGTAGCAGCGGCCTTCGGCGTCGAAGGCGACGTCCACGGGATGCCGTAGCCCTGCGGCCACTGTGGTCACGGCGTCCGTCCCGTCGATGCGTACGACCCGGCCCGCGCCCGTCTCGGCGACCACGAGCGACCCGTCCGGTGCGACGGCGATCCCGGTGGGCCGGTCCAGCCCCCGTACCCGTACGCGTGTGGTCCTGCGCACGGGGTCGTACGTACGGATGTCGCCGTACTGCGAGGCGAAGTGCAGGAGCCCGTCGTCGGCGGTGACGCCGTGCACGAAGGTCTGGAGTTCATGGGTGAGCACGCCGCTTGAGTCGCCCGCACCGGAGTCGCCGGGGCTCGCGAGGCGGTAGTGGTCGGCCGCGTACACCGTGCCCCGCAGGTCGACCGTGACCCCGAAGGGGCCGCTGAGGCCCCGGGGGACGATCTCCCGCGTGCGGCCGTCCTCGTGCATCTCGGTGACGCCGCCGCTGCCGAAGCTGGAGACGTACATGCGGTTCTCCGCGTCGAAGGCCGCGTTGTCCAGTCCGACGACACCGCTGACGACGACCGAACGCGCCCCGGTGGCCAGGTCGACACGGGTCACGATGCCGGCCGGACCGCGGGAGAGGACGACGAGGACGCCTCCCTTGTCGAAGCGGACCGCGACCGGGTCGTCGACGTGCTCGGCGAACAGTTCGGGCAGGCCCCCGTCGGGCGGGATCCGCCAGACCTGGTTGCCGATCATGTGCGGGTAGTAGAGGAAGCCGTCCGGGCCGAGCTGCATCGCGTTGCCGAGGGCCAGTCCGTCGGTCAGGACCACCGGCTCGCCGCCGTCCGGGAAGAGTTCCAGCAGGCGGCCGTTCATCCTCATCTCGTTGACGAAGAGCCGGTCGCCCACGCAGGTGATGCCGTTGGGCACCCGCACCTCGTCCGAGACGAGGGTGTACGCGCCGTCGGGGGTACGCCGCCACACGCGTCCCGGCGTCAGATCGGCGATGTACATCGAGCCGTCCGCCCCGAAGGCGAGGTCGTCGGGTGCCTGGACCGGGCCGTCCTGCTCCACGACGACGTCCACGTCCCCGGAGGCGGGGTCGACCGCGCTGATCCGGCCGGCCAGGAACTGTGCCACGTACAGCCGTCCGTCGGGGCCGAAGGTGACGCCGTTCGAACCCCACAGCCGGTTCGGCGGGTTCAGCCGGTCGGTGTGCCAGCGGCGGCTCGTGACCCGCTGCCCGCCGGTGTCGTCGAAGCGGCTGGGGCCCGTCGTCGTCACCGGCCGCATCACCGGCCGCCTTCGCCGTCGACGAGGACGTCGTCCATGCCGCCGTCCGCGCGCCAGCGCCTGAGCAGTTCGTGGAAGGCGACGGGACCGTCGCCGTACGACTCGCTGCGCTGCCGGGGCCTGCCCTCGTTGTTGTAGTAGCCGGGGGTGCACTCGGCCTGGAAGACGTAGAGGTCCGCGGCCTTCTCGCGGATCGTGGCGACCCAGGCGGTCTCGGCCTCGACGGTCGGCTCCACGTACCGCGCCCGGCGTTCGCGTGCCTCGGCGACCACCTCGGCGACGTGGGTGGCCTGTTCGTCGAGGATGTGGACGTAGTTCACGGCACTGGCGTTCTGCAGCGGGCCGAGCTGGAAGAGGTTGGGGAAGCCGTTGCTGTAGAAGCCGTGGAGCGTGCTGGCCCCCTGCCGCCAGTCGTCGGGCAGCCGGGCGCCGCCCCTGCCGTGCACCGGGAGGCGGCCGGAGAGGATGCCCGAGACGCCGACCTCGAAGCCGGTCGCGAAGATGACGCAGTCGACCTCGTACTCGGTACCGCCGACCACGACGGCGTTCTCGGTGATGCGCTCGACGCCGCCGTGGTCGGCGGTGTCCACCAGCGTCACGTTGGGCCGGTTGAACGTGTCCAGGTAGTGGTCGCTGAACGTGGGCCGCTTGCACATGTACCGGTACCAGGGCTTGAGCGCCTCGGCCGTCGACGGGTCCTCGACGACCGAGTCCACCCGGGTCCGGATCTCGTTCATCTTCTGGAAGTCGGCCAGTTCGTTCAGGCGCTCCCGTTCCTCCGTGGGGAGGTCCGCGTAGTTGTTGGTCGGGATGAGGTTCTGCAGCAGCCGGGCGCTGCTGGTCCAGCCGTCGTCCACGAGGTCGTCCCCGGCGGGTGAACCGGTGACGGTCCGCAGGAAGTTGTCCCTGCGGTGCCGCTGCCAGCCCGGTTCGAGCGACTTGGCCCACTGGGGGTCCGTGGGCCGCTGGCCGCGCACGTCCACGGAGGACGGCGTGCGCTGGAACACGTACAACTGCTGTGCGTCGCGGCCTAGATGGGGCACGACCTGGATGGCGGTCGCGCCGGTGCCGATCACCGCCACCCGCTTGTCGGCGAGCCGGTCGAGGTTCCCCGTCGCGTCGCCGCCGGTGTACGCGTAGTCCCAGCGGCTGGTGTGGAACGTGTGGCCCGTGAAGGTCTCGATGCCCGGGATGCCGGGGAGTTTGGCCTGGCTGAGCGTGCCGCTGGAGATCACCACATGGCGGGCCCGTACGCGGTCGCCGCGGTCGGTGGAGACGATCCACTCCGACTCGGCCTCGTCCCAGCGCAGTTCGGTGACCAGGGTGCGGAAGCAGGCTCCGTCGTACAGGTCGAAGCGGCGTGCGATCGCCCGCGCGTGCTGCCGGATCTCCTCGCCCGGGGCGTACTTCCACTCGGGGACGCAACCGACCTCTTCGAGCAGCGGCATGTAGACGTACGACTCGATGTCGCAGTGGATTCCCGGGTAGCGGTTCCAGTACCAGGTGCCGCCGAAGTCACCGGCCTTCTCGATGACGCGGATCGACCCGACGCCCGCCTGGCGCAGCCGCGCACCGGCCAGCAGACCGCCGAAGCCGCCGCCGATGACGACCGCCTCGACCCGGTCGTGCAGGGGCTCCCGGGTGAACTCGGCGCTCTCCACGTACGGATCGTCCGCGTAGAAGCCGAACTCGCCCGCGATACGCCGGTACTGCGCGTTTCCCTCGGGGCGGACACGGCGCTCGCGCTCGGCACGGTAGCGGGCGCGGAGGGCGTCCGGGTCGAACCCGAGCCCGTCCGGCACGGAACCGGGACCGGGGTCGGCACCAGGGGCGGCACCGGGGTCGGGTGTGTCGGACGAGGTGTGGGGGGTGGGGGGCATACCTGTCCTTCTGATGTGTGGGGGGGGACGGCGACCTCTGTGATCACATGCAACCGGAGCGGACTGACAGCTCACAGCCGGTGACCTGACGGGAAGCTGACGTGACCCGGATCACATTCTCTCGCCACGAGGCCACGAGAAGGGCAAGGGGCGCGGGAGGGGCAGGACTCAGTGACCGAGCCGGTAGCCGAAACCCCGGCGCGTATGGATCAGCGGGGGCTGCTCCTGGTCCACCTTCTGGCGCACGCGCGAGACGAGCTTCTCGATCGCGTTGCCCGCCCTGGCCTCCCCCCAGACATGGAGGCAGATCTGTTCCTTCGACAGCACGCGCTCCGCGTTGACCAGCAGATGACGCAGCAGCCGGTACTCGGCGGGGGTCAGGTCGAGCGCCCGCCGGCCGCGCCAGGCCTGGCAGGTGGCGTCGTTGAGTGCGAGATCGCCGTAGCACGGCCCCTGGCTCACCGGCTCACGGCCGCGCAGTAACACATGGGCCCTGGCGAGGACTTCGGAGATCCGGAACGGCAAGGTGACGTAGTCCGCCTGCCCCAGGCCGAGTTCGGGCACCAGGGCCCCCAGCGTCTCGTACGGGGCAAGAAAAAGGACCGGCGGACGGTCGGCCGGGCGGAACCGGCGGCTCTCCCCCAGGCTTTCGACGTCCGGGACCGTCACGTCGAACAGGACCAGGTCGAAGCGGCCCTCCGCCAGCCGCAGCATCCCCTGGGCGCCGGTACGCGCGACGGTCACCCGGTAGTCGGCCAACTCCAGGGTGGTCGTCAGCAGATCGGCGACCGCCGGATCGTGGACCACGACCAGCAGGTGCTGCCCCGCCCCGCGCGCGGGCACGGAGACGGACACGTCGGCGCCGGTCACGTACTCCCCGACGGCGCCGCCCACTCCGTACACCCGGTCCATCTCGTCCATCCCGCGCATCGCACGCACCCCGTCCACGAAGAGCATATGCATCATGCACAATACGTGTCGGATGCATATTTGATGTCATGTCTGATGCCCCTGGCCGCGGGACCGGACGCAAGGCCGGGGCGAGAGTCAGCTCCGGGGAAGGACCGGCGACCGACATGGACAAGCCCACGCACTTGATCGAGTTCGAGACGATGCTGCTCGGGCGGCACCTGTATCTGAACTCGCCCCGGGCCGGCGGTCGCCTCGAACGCAGCGCGTACATCGTGCTCAGCCGCATCCGGATGGAGGGCCCGATGTCCATCGGCCAGCTCAGCGACGCCTTCGGCCTGGACGCCTCCACGCTCAACCGGCAGACCGCGGCCATGCTGCGCGCCCACCTCGTCGAACGCATCGCGGACCCCGAAGGCGGGATCGCCCGCAAGTTCCGTATCACCGCGGAGGGTGAGCGCCGGCTCGACATCCACCGCCGGGAGAGCGTCCAGGGGCTGGAGAGGGTGATGGCCGGATGGGACCCGGAGGAGGTCGCCGCCTTCGCCGCGTATCTCAAGCGGTTCAACACGGACATCGAGAACCTGGACGAGCGGCCCTGGCCGCGTCCCTGACGCCGCACGTCCACCGGCTCCTGACTCCAGCCCTGAACCGGCCCCCGGCTCCGCCCCCGGACCCGCCCTGCCGCTCCGCCCGCGCCCCCGCCCCGCACCCGGCCCGTGGGGCGTTGCGCGTCCCACGGGCCGGGGGAGGGTCAGGCGCCGGTGGCGGAGGCGCGGCGCCTGGTCAGCCACCACGCCCCGCCGCCGAGGACGAGCACCACGGCGATCGCGCCGCCGACGAGCAGCCCCGTGGAGGAGCCGTCGTCGTCCTTCTTGTCCGCGGCCTCGGCGGCCGTGGTCGCGGACGCGGACGACGTCGCTTCGGCCGACGGTGTCGGGCTGGGGGTCGGACTCGCGCTCGGGCCGGGGGCGATGGGGGTCGCGCCCGGCGCCGCGGCCTTCAGCTTCAGGAGCGGGGCGGGCTGTTCCCCCTCCTCCCCGTCCTTGGGCAGTTCGATCCAGCGGGAGATCTCACCGTCGCTGTAGGTCTCCACGGTCTTGAACGCCACTTCGTCGGCGTCCGGGAGCTGCCTGACCTTCACCCGGTACTCGGCGTCGACCCCGGTCTTGAGCGCCGGACCGCCGACCACGTAACCGTCCGCGGTGGCCTTGAGGCTCCAGCCCTTGGGTGCCTTGTCGAGCGACACGTCGGCCGGTGCGATCCCCTTCGGCAGGACGACCCGCATCTCACGGAAGCCCGCGGAGGCGGACTCCGCCTCGGAGACGAAGGTGAGGGTGACGTTCTCGGCGAGGGCCTGCGCCTTGTCGGCCTCGACCTCCGCGTGCGCGGCGGCGGGTCCCGCGAGCGCGAGGACGGCCGTCAGCGCGGCGGCGCCGGTCAGCCCGGCACGGCGAAGGTTCGTGGACACGGACGAGGACTTGGTGAACGTCGTGGGCTTGGGCATGGACGTGGACACGGAGGAACTCCTTGCTGGTGGAACCGGGCGGGCCTCACAGGCCGGACCCGGGTGAAGGGGACGGGCGGGACGGGCGTACGTCCCGGAGGTCCTCTGCGCACCAGCGTGTGTTCCAGTGTGGCAGTCCGCGGTCCCGCCGGGCGGTCGAGGGAACGGGTGGGCGGCGCGGGCGGCGGCTCGTGGACGGCGGCACCACCGGCCGGCAGGAGCCGGGACAGCAGCGACACCGCGAGCGCCCGCAGCGTACGGCCGGCGACCAGGACCGCCGCGACCGCCGCGTCGGCCCGGTGGAGCAGCCAGGCGACCAGGAGGGCCGCGCAGACGTGGGCGGCCGTCATCGCCCCGGCCGCGTGCTGCCAGGCGTGGCCGCCGCCGCCCGCGGCCATCGCGGAACGGCCGGCGTGGGCCATGTGCTCCGTACCGGTGTGGCCCGTGCCGCGGTGGCCGCCTCCGGCGACCGTACTCAGCGCCAGATGCATCGCGCCCTGTGCGGCGAGCGTGCACCCGGCAACCGCGAGCAGTCCCGGGCGGCGGCGGGCGAGGGGGCGTACGGCGACGAACTGCGCGACGGCGAGGGCGGCCACGAACCGCCATGGCACCTGTCCGCCGTCGACCGCGTGATGGCCGACGGCCGCGAGCACACTGCCGACCAGAGCGAACGTCACGGCCCGGACCACGGCCGCCGCGGAACCCGGCCCGGGGCCGACGGCCCGGACCTCGCCCCGCGTCACCCGGTCACCCGGCACTCGCCCGCCGTCCTCCCCCGCGCCCGTCACGTCGCCGAGCGTCGCGTCGCGTCACATCATTTCGTGTCACGGCGCGGCGCGTACGGCGTTCACCTCGTCGCGTACGTCCGCGTCCATGTGGGAGGCGGGCCGGAAGTCGGGGCGCAGCCCCGCTTCCAGGGGCGCGGGGAACTGCGCGACCAGCCCCTGCCGGCCCGCGGACGAACCACCGGGCCCGTCCGGTGTTCCACGCCGGGGAGGCCGCTCAGGCCCCTGCGGCGAGGGACCAGCTCGGGACGCGGCCCGCCAGGCGACACGCGAGGAAGTACAGGGGGATCGGCGGGGTGTAGGGCGAGTCGCCCTCGGGGCTGTGGATCAGCCGGGGTTTCGCGGAGAACCGGCCGCGGCGGGCCCGGGTCCACGACGGGTCGGCCCGGCGGGCGCCGACCGTGTAGGTGACGGAGGGCGGCCAGCTGACGCCGATGTGGGATCCGGCGGGGACGACCCACCACCAGCGCCCGCCGTCCGCGGAGCCGTCGTCGGACTCGTCGGCGAAGACACAGCCGATACGGGGCAGACAGTCCAGGATGCGTTCGCCGTGCTCCCTGGACGTGCCCACCACGTCACACCCCAGACCGGTGCGCAACTGTGCGGGTATGACCAGGCGGATCGGGCGCTGGGACGGGGACGTCACGGTCGTACGCGACCACGGTTCAGGGGCGTGCTGCAGTTCCATGAGGCAGAGATCCTTCGGCCGAGTGGGGGGCGGGCCGGGTGAGGTGCGGGGTGGACACGAGCCCGGAGGAGGCGTGTGCCCGTCTGTCCGACGGCAGGGGGGACGGCGGGGGGACCGTCGTCGGGCGCGCCGGCAGGACGGCCCAGACCACGCGTCCGCAGCCGTGCGCGGTGTCGCGCGTGCCCCAGTCGGTGCTGAGCATGCCGACCAGCATGAGTCCGCGGCCGCCCTGGTCGTCGAGTCGGGCGGTGCGCTGGGCGGGGATCGACAGACCACGGTTCTGGTCCTCGACCTCCAGCTGGATCCGCTGTCCGTCGGAGCGCAGTCTGCACACGATCCGCTCGCTCGCCGTGTGCGTCAGCGCGTTGGTGACCAGCTCGGACGTCACCAGGACAGCGTTGTCACATGCCTCGGGATCCGTGCCCCACGCGCGGAGCAGTTCGGTCACGTTCCGGCGGGCCAGGCCGACCGAGGCGGGGGTCGGGGGCAGGCCGAACACGCCTGACCTGTCGGGTGTCCTGTCGGTTGACCTGTCGGGTGTCCTGTCGAGCGCGCCGTCTGTCGCGCTCTCCGTGTGTTCGTCCGCGGGCAGTCGGCCCAATGGCTTGGGGAGAGAGGGCGGAGCCATCGCCGTTCGCCTTTCGTCTGCCTTCGCACCGGGGGTCAGACCGGTGCCGGTACCGCACGGATCCGCTGCGCCGCGGGGTGCGAACACCCCGTTGCGGACAGTGACGGTGCGCGTGCCGTTCTCCCCCAACTTGGCCGCGCCGTCAGGTCGTTCACCGGGCCGTGACGGTACGCCCTACTGTGACACCTGCCAACATCACCTCGCAACCGGCAAGTTGAAAATTGCAATTCAGCAGGTGCATGCTTCCTCTGTCGAACGGGTGATCGTGACAGACTGCGACCTCGAAGCCCGCTGTGAGGGGGTAAGGCGTGACCGCTGAGACCGACTGGGGTGGCGCGCCCTCCGTCCTGCGCATGATCCTCGGCAGACAGCTGGAGGAACTGCGCACCCGGGCCGGGCTGACGTTCGAGCAGGCCGGTGCGGCGCTCGGAGTCAGTCACTCCACGATCCGCCGTATGGAGGCCGCCAAGGTGGCCCGGCTGCGGCTCCCCGACGCGGAGAAGCTGCTCCAGATCTACGGCGTGACCGACCAGCAGGAGATCGACACCTTCCTGAAGTCGGTCCGTGAGGCGAACAAGCGCGGCTGGTGGCACACCTACCGCGATGTGCTGCCGGACTGGTTCTCCGCGTATCTGAGCCTGGAGCAGGCGGCACTGCAGATCCGCGCCTACGAGGCACAGTTCGTGCACGGGCTGCTGCAGACCGAGGAGTACGCGCGCGCCCTGCTGAGCGCCGGCAACCCGCACGCCTCGGTGGACGCGACGGACCGCCGCGTGGCCCTGCGCATGCGGCGCCAGGAACTGCTCACCAAGCCCTCGCCGCCGCGTGTGTGGATCGTGATGGACGAGACGGTGCTGCGGTGGCCGGTGGGCGGCCCCGAGGTGATGCGCGCCCAGATCGACCATCTGATCGCGCTCAACGCACTGCCCCACGTGACGTTGCAGATCATGCCGTTCGCGAACGGTCCGCACCCGGCCATGCGGGCCGGCGCGTTCCACCTCTTCCGGTTCCGGGCGCGCGAGCTGCCCGACATCGTCTATCTCAGCGGCCTGGTGGGCGCTGTGTACCTGGACAAGGACGACGACGTCGTGGTCTACCGCGAGGCCCTGGACCGGCTGGGCGCCCAGTCGGCGCCCGCCAGAAAGACCGAGGCCCTCCTCGGTGCGATCCGCAAGGAGCTCTGACGTGCACCACCACATACGCAACGGCATTCCGTCCCGCGAACTCGGCAACCGCGGCTGGTACAAGCCGTGGAGCGACGACGCGGGCGGCGCCTGCGTCGAGGCGAAGAAGCTCGGCGACGGCCGGGTCGCACTGCGCCAGTCCACCGACCCCGACGGTCCCGCGCTGGTCTTCACCCCTCGTGAGATGACAAGTTTCCTGGCGGGCGTGAAGGCCGGCCGCGCCGACTTCCTGCTCTGACCGCTGTTCCGAAACTCCTGCTGCTGCTTGAGCGTTCACCGTGAACCGACGACATGATGGGAGATCGGCGTTGCCCGACAACGACGGATGGCCTGCCGACCGGATCGACACCGAGAGCGCGCACTCGGCTCGCATCTACGACTACATCCTCGGAGGCAAGGACTACTACCCCGCCGACAAGGAGGCGGGTGACGCCATGGTGCGGGAGTGGCCCGCCATGCCCGTGCACATGCGGGCCAACCGCGACTGGATGAACCGCGCGGTGCGCTGGCTCGCCGAGAGCGCGGGGATACGCCAGTTCCTGGACATCGGGACGGGCATCCCCACCTCCCCGAACCTCCATGAGATCGCCCAGTCGGTGGCGCCCGAGTCCCGTGTGGTCTACGTGGACAACGACCCCATCGTCCTCACCCTGTCCCAGGGGCTGCTCGCCAGCACCCCCGAGGGCAGGACGTCGTACATCGAGGCCGACTTCCAGCACCCGGAGGCCGTCCTGGGCTCCGCGGAGTTCCTGGAGACCCTGGACCTCGACAAGCCGGTCGCGCTGACCGTCATCGCGATCGTCCACTTCGTGCTGGACGAGGACGACGCGGTCGGTATCGTCCGGCGCCTGCTGGACACGCTGCCCTCGGGCAGTTACCTGGCGATGACCATCGGCACGGCGGAGTTCGCGCCGGACGAGGTCGGCCGGGTCGCCCGTGAGTACGCGGCGCGCGGTATGCCGATGCGGCTGCGGACGATCGGGGAGGCCGAGGAGTTCTTCGACGGTCTTGAGCTGGTCGAGCCCGGGATCGTCCAGGTGCACAAGTGGCACCCGGACGGCCAGGGCGAGGAGGGTGTCCGGGACGAGGACATCGCGATGTACGGGGCGATCGCCCTCAAGGGGTGACGCTGTCGCTGTGAGCAGGTGCGAATCCGGCGTGCAGCCGGGGCTGACCGATCCCGGGTGAAGCCGGCCTGCGGAACCGGCCTGCGGACCGTCCTACGGCATCCGCGGGCCGGTGGGGGCCGGCCGCGCGGTTCCCCGCGCCCCTTCGGGGGCGTCCCTCGTCCCTCATCTCCACCTCAAATCAAAAGCGCACAACTCGGGCCATGCGGTCACTCACTTGACGACCGGGCGTCACACACGGTTGGCTCCGGCCAGCGAAAGTCGGACAGTCGGCACCTCGTCCCGCCGCCCGTCACAGCGACTTGACGCCCCCATCCGCTTGTCGGCCGCACAGCGAGGTGCTGTTCCCCCATGACCCACACTCCCTCCCGCCCCCTTTCCACCAGATCCGCGCGCGGCACCGCTGCCCTCGCCGCCTGCGCCGCCGTCTCCCTGCTCGCGTCCGGCTGTACCGGCTCGGACGGGGCCGACTCTGACGCCACCACGGCGGGCAAGGCGGGCGGCTCCGGGATCAAGGTCGCCCTGATCACCCACAGCGCCCCGGACGACGCGTTCTGGGAGCGGGTGCGCAAGGGCGCCGAGGCCGCCGCCGCCAAGGACGGCATCGATCTGGCGTACCAGAGCGACCCCGACGCCGCGGGACAGGCCAAGCTGGTGCGCGAGGCGGTCGCCGACAAGGTCGACGGCATCGCGGTGACCCTCGCCAAGCCCGAGGCGATGAAGGGCGCGGTGGCCGCCGCCAGGGCGGCCGGCATCCCGGTGGTCGGCCTGAACTCCGGTATCGACGCCTGGAAGCCGGGCGGCCTGATGCAGTACTTCGGCCAGGACGAGAGCGTCGCGGGCCGGGCCGTCGGCGACAAGCTGGACTCGCTGCGCGCCAAGCACGCCCTGTGCGTCATCCACGAGCGCGGCAACGTGGCCGTGGAGGCCCGCTGCGCCGGTGTGAAGAAGACCTTCGGCGGCCGTACCGACCTGGTCTACGTGGACGGCACCGACGAGGACGCCCTGATCGAGTCCGTCGCCGCCGCGCTGCGCCAGGACCCGACCATCGACGAAGTCGTGATGAACGGCGCCCAGTTCGCCCTCGCGGCCGTGAAGTCGGTGAAGGAGGCCGGCAGCAAGGCGAAGATCGCCACGTTCGACCTCAACAACGACATCGTCAAGTCCGTGCAGAGCGGGGACGTCCAGTTCGCCGTGGACCAGCAGCCATACCTGCAGGGATACCTCGCCGTGGACGCGTTCTGGCTGTACGAGACCAACGGCAACGTCAGCGGCGGCGGGGAGGAACCGGTGCTCACGGGACCGGCGTTCGTCACCAAGCAGAACGTCGCCTCGGTGGCCAAGTACGCGGCCAACGGGACCCGCTGAACCCCCTGCGGGACCGCCCGGACGGAGATCGCCTTATAACGGCGATGACAAGGTTTGGGGTACTCACGGTGCGTACGGTCACTTGTACGGATAGCATCCTGCGGACCCCCTGTGTGTACAGGACACGCGCTCACCCCGCGCGGCCGTCCCCTGCCCTGCCGACGATCCGACACCCCCCGCGACCGCCCGAACTCCCCCGCGACTGACCCCTGCTCACCGCTGATCGCTCTAGGACGACGATGTCTCCACGGACAGGCGCCCGCCGCCGTCTCGGCTCCATACGTCTCTCGCTGATCCTGCTGGCCCTGGTTCCCAGCGTCACCCTCGCCGCCATGTGGGGTGTGACGACGATCCAGATGTTTTCCGAGGGCCTGCGGCTGCGGGACCAGACCGGCCTCAGCCGGTCGACCGGGGCCATGGGTACCGACGCGACGCTGGCGCTGCAGAAGGAACGCAGCCTGTCGGCCGTGCTGCTGGCCTCGCCCGACAGCTCCCGCAGCGCCCTCGACGCGCAGCGGGAACGCACCGACAAGGCCATCGCGACGCTGGTCGGCCAGTCCGACCGGATCCGCGAGGCACCCACCCGTATCCGCGACCGGATGTACTCGGTCATCGCGTCGGTGGGCAGCCTGGAGTACTACCGGGGGCAGGTGGACAACCCCACCGACATCACCCCCGAGCAGGCGCTGGACCAGTACACGTCGATCATCGACGACCAGATCCACGCGTTCCAGGAGATCTCGCAGGTCGACGACGGCGAACTCACCTCGCAGGCGGGCCCGCTCGTCGCCCTGGAGCACTCGGCGGAGCTGGTCTCCCAGGAGGACGCCCAGCTGCACCTGGTGTGGCCGGCGGGCAGGCTCGACGACGAGTCGTGGAGCCACTTCACCCAACTGGTCAACGCCCGGCGCTTCCTCGTCGAGGACCAGCTCATCCCGTCGCTGCGCGGCTCGGTCAAGACACAGACCGAGCGGATCCTCCAGGGCTCCGACTGGAAGTCCCTGGAGACCGTCGAGGAGCAGGTGCTCGCGGCGCGCGCGAAGGGCGGCGACGGCGGACGGATCGACCTCCCGAACGCGGAGAAGCGCTGGACCACGGCGTACGACAAGCTCCGGCTGCAGTACTCCACCCTGATCCAGCAGGAGACGTCGGCGCTGCTGCAGCGCAGTGACGACCAGGCCGAGGCGCTGCTGATCAAGGCCGCCGCGCTGAGCGCCGCCGGACTCGTCGCCCTGCTCGTGTGCGTCTTCATGTCGTGGCGCATCACCCGCTCCCTGTCCCGGCGGCTGCGCGGACTGCGGATCGCCACCCTCGGTCTGGCCGAGGAGCGGCTGCCCGACGTGGTGGCGCGCCTCGACCGCGGCGAGACGGTCGACGTGGAGTCCGCGACGCCCGAGCTGGACTACGGCCGCGACGAACTCGGCCAGGTGGCGCAGGCGTTCAACACCGCGCAGCGCACGGCGGTCAACACCGCGGTGGAACTCGCCGACACCCGGCGCGGTTTCCAGAAGGTCATCCTCGGCATCGCCCGGCAGAGCCAGAACCTGGTCAACCTCCAGCTCACCAAGCTCGACGCGCTGGAACGCCAGCACCAGGACCCGGAGATCCTCAAGGGCCTGTACGAACTCGACTCCACGGCGAGCCAGTTGCGCCGCTACGAGGAGAACCTGGTCATCATCAGCGGTGAACGGCCCGGCCGCAGCTGGACCGAGCCGGTCGCCCTGATCGACATCCTGCGCAGCTCGGTCGGCGAGGTCGCCGAGTACCAGCGCGTGGAGGTGCAGACCGACGAGGAGGTCTTCCTCGCGCCGCCCGCGGTGGCCGACGTCATCCACCTGCTCGCCGAACTCATCGACAACGCGACCACGTACTCCCCCGCGCCCAGCCCCGTCGGGGTGCGGGCCGGGCTGGTGGCCAAGGGCCTCGCGGTGGAGATCGAGGACCGCGGGCTCGGCATGTCCGAGGACGACTACGCGTCGTTCAACGCCCAGTTGGCGGTGCCCCCGCAGTTCGACGTGGTGGCCCTCGCCGACGACCTGCGGCTCGGCATGTTCGTGATCGCCCGGCTCGCCAACCGGCACGGCATCACCGTCACGCTGCGCCCCTCGCCGTACGGCGGCACGACCGCGATCGTGCTGGTCCCCTACGAGATCGTGGTGCGCGAGTCCCCGGAGTCCGTCGCCGGGAGCACGCGGGGAGCCGACGAGGCGCGCAGGCCGGCCGGGGAACCGGTCCGGGCCGCCGTCGCCGTCGCCACGAGGAGCGCGACCGCGCGGGACTTCGAGAACAGCGAGAACGCCGGGAGCGCCGAGGACGGCACGCCGGACGGCCCCGCGCACGAGCGCCCGAGGGAGGCGCAGCCCGTCGCCCACGCGCGGAGCGCCGAGGTGCCCGCGGCACGGGCCGGTACCGTCAGGCCCCGTCCGGACGCGGACCGTGCCGATACGGGCCACGCCGGTGCGGGCCGTTCCGTACCGGGCGGCCTCCCGGCACGCGACGGCCTCAGGGCGCTGCCGCGCCGGGTGCCGCAGACCAGCCTGGCCGCCGAGTTGCGTGAGGACTCCGCGGCCGACGAGACCGACAGCTCCCTGGACGACTTCACCGCGGAACGCGCGGCCTCCTCCCTTGCCGGATTCCAGCGCGGAACACTCCAGGCACGTGACAACGACGCGGATCCGTCGTACGACCAAGGGGAAGAAGCCGCGCCCGAAGGCGCTTCCGTCACCTCGACTCCGCCCGCTGACCGCTCATGAAGGACAGAGAAATGACACGCCCCATCCCTGCCACGCACAGTCAGCTCGACCAGCTGCTCACCGGACTGGTGGACCGGGTCGCCGAGGTGAACCAAGCCGTCGTGCTCTCCGAGGACGGACTGGTCGTCAGCAGGTCCACGGGGTTCCTGCGGGACGACGCCGAGCGGCTGGCGGCGACCGCGTCCGGTCTGATGAGCCTCAGCAAGGGCGTCAGCATGGACTTCCGCGGCGGGCCCGTGCGGCAGGCGCTCATCGAGATGGCCAACAGCTATCTGATCCTCACCACGGCGGGCCCCGGTGCCCATCTGGCCGTGCTCACCAACCGGGGCGCGGACGTCGGTGTGGTCGCGTACCAGATGAACATGCTGGTGAAGAAGATCGGCGAGCATCTCAGCGCGGCTCCGCGAGCCGGCGTCGCCACCGACTCCGGCGAGTGAAGTGAACGGAGGCGACTCGGCGGGCCGTCTCGTCCGGCCGTTCACGCTGACCGGCGGGCGCACCCGGCCCAGCCGCGCCGACTTCACCCTCATCACGTCGGTGACCACGGTGGATCCGCCGCCCGCCCGGGGCGCGCGGACGCAGCCCGAGCACGCGCGGATCCTGCGGCTGTGCGCGAAGCCCCTCGTGGTGGCGGAACTGGCCGCCCAGCTCGATCTGCCGGTGAGCGTGGTCTGCATCATGCTCTGCGATCTGCTGGAGGCGGGCCGGATCACCGCCCGGGCACCGCGTGAGATCTCCCGCACCTCGGACCTGGACCTGCTGCAGAAAGTGAGGGACGGCCTTGGCCGGCTCTAGCCCCGTCATCCAGGGGACCTCAGCACCCGACACGGTGAAGATCCTGATCGCCGGCGGATTCGGCGTGGGCAAGACCACCATGGTCGGCTCGGTCAGCGAGATCGTGCCGCTGCGCACCGAGGAACCGCTCACCGCGGCCGGCCTCGGCGTCGACGACCTGGGCGGCATCCCGGAGAAGCACGCCACCACGGTGGCCCTGGACTTCGGGCGGATCACGCTCAGCCAGGAACTCGTGCTGTATCTCTTCGGCACGCCCGGGCAGCAGCGGTTCTGGTTCATGTGGAACGACCTGGCCATCGGCGCCCTGGGGGCCGTGGTGCTGGTCGACGTCCGCCGCCCGGAGTCCAGCTTCGCCGCCATCGACTTCTTCGAGCGGCGCGGTATCCCGTTCGTCGTCGGCGTGAACGGTTTCCACGGCGAGCATCCGTACGAGCCGGAGGAGATCCGGGAGGCCCTGGCGCTGCCGGAGAACGCGCACGTGCTGCTGTGCGACGCCCGGGACCGGGACTCGTGCCGGGACGTACTGATCGCGCTGATCGACCAGTTGATAGCGACCTCGGCGCAGAGCGACGGAAGCGGACGGCCCGGCGGCCCGGCCTGAGAGCGGGCGGGCCGGGCGGCGCAGGGGTGAGCAAGGCAGGGGTGAGCAGGGCAGGAGCGGGCCGGGCAGCGGGTGGGCTTGAGACCTGGTGGGCGTGGGCACAACAAAGAAGCCGGAGCCGTGTGCGCGACGGCGGGCCGTCCACGCCCCGTCGGCTTGCGGACACCATGGCGTCACACCGGGTGGGCATGTTTCGGCCGTCCCCTCCTGCCTCGCCGTGACCGTCCGCCCGCCCCGCGCGGGTATGACGCGGAAGGACGACGTGCGCCGTGTCCTCGCTCCCGCTCGAATCCGTCCCCCGGGCGCTCCCCACGCCCGCCGCCGCTCCACCGCTCTCTGCCGTTCCCTCCCCCGATCCGGCTCCCTCGCGTCTCCCCGCGGTCGGGCGCCCGGTCCGCTGGGCGCTGACCCTGCTCCCACTGGCGCTGATCGCGGTGTGGGCGGCGGCCGACTGGCGGACCGTCCGCGACGGAACCGCCCGGCTGGCCGCCGCCGACCCCTGGTGGCTGCTCGCCGCGGTCCTGTGCACCTGCCTGGGCTGGGTGGCCGCCGCCTGCGTACGCCAGGGCGCCGTTCCGGACCGGCTGCCGCCGGGACTGCTGCTCGCCTCGCAGTTCGCCGCCGGTGCCGCCAACCATGTGCTCCCGGCGAGCATCGGCGCCCACGCCGTCACCCTGCGCTTCCTCCAGGGCCGGGGCATACCCCTGGCCCGGGCCACCGCCTCGCTCGCGCTGTACTCCCTGGTCAGACCGATCGCCAAGACGATGGTGCTGCTGGTCTTCGTGGTGGCCCACCCGGACCTGCTCCACCTCGGTGAACTGGTCCCGGACGAACGGACCATGGTCCTGGTCGCCGGGTCCGTCGCCGCCGGGTTCGGTACGGCCGTGCTGCTCGTGACGACCGTACGTCCGCTGCGCCGCCCGGCCGTGGACTGCGTACGCACCGCCCTGACCGACGTACGGCTGCTGCACCGGCGGCCCGCCCGGATCGTCGCCCTCTGGGGCGGGGCGGCGGCGACCCCGCTGCTGCAGGGGAGCGTGATCGCCACGGTCGGCTTCTCGCTCGGGCTCCCGCTGTCCTGGACGCAGGTCGTCCTCGCCCTGCTGCTGGCCAGTACGGCGGTCGGAGCCGTCCCCGCGCCCGGCGGGATCGGCCCCGTGGACGCGGCGCTGGTGTTCACCATGGTCGCGTTCGGCGCCCCCGTGGGCGTCGCGGCGGCGACCGTCGTCGGCTATCGCGTCCTGACGGTCTGGATACCGCTGCTGCCGGGCGCGCTGGTGCTGTCGGCGCTGGTGCACCGCAGGGTGCTGTGAACGGCGGAGGTCGTCCCGCCCCGGCTACGAGCCGGTTCGGCCGCGATCGATCTCCGCCACATGGGACACGTTCTCGCGGTCGTCGGCGTCCGTGCTGGGCTCGGCGCCGAACCACGCGTCGAGGATCTCCTCGAGCAGCGGTCCGGACGTCAGCCGCAGCCCGAGGGCCAGCACGTTGGCGTCGTTCCAGCGGCGGGCGCCCTCGGCCGTGTAGGCGTCCGTGCACAGTGCGGCCCGTACGCCCGTCACCTTGTTCGCGGCGAGCGACGCGCCCGTGCCGGTCCAGCAGCACACGACCGCCTGGTCCGCCCGCCCGGCGGCGACATCGCGGGCCGCCGCCTCCGAACACACCGCCCACCGCGCGTCGCCCCCGGGCGACAACGCCCCGTACGCCCGCACCTCGTGGCCGCGCTCGCGCAGTTCCGCGACCAGCGCGCGGGCCACGGGTTCGTCCATGTCCGAGGAGACGGAGATCCGCATGCGCCGGAGACTACCGGGCGGGACCGCCGGACATCCATCGTCCGTCACCTGCCGGCCGGCACCCGACACCCGTCATCCGTAGGCGGCGACCGCGGTCCGGACGAACGAGCCGAGTACGGGGTTCGTGTCGCCCTGGTTCCAGGCCAGCACCACGCGGCTCGGTGGCATGTCGATCAGCGGTACCACCGTGAGCCCCCGCGCCGGCGCGTGGCCGAGGAGCGTCATACCGACCGTGCCGTTCCACAGCACGGCCTGCTGACACTCCTGCACCGCCCGCACCACGGGCCCCTCACGGGGTTCCCCGCCGCTCCAGTACGACTGCCAGAACGGATCGGTGCCCGCCGGGAACCGGAACCAGCGGCGGCCGGTCAGGTCGGCCAGCTTCAGGCTCTCCCGGCGGGCCAGCGGATCGTCGGCGCGCAGCAGCGCCCCCACGGGGTCGGCCCGCAGTTCGCGCACGGCCAGCCCGGTCTCGTCGAACGGCCCGCGGGTCAGGGCGATGTCGACCGCTCCGGCACGCAGTCCGCAGGTCGGATCGGTGAGGTCCGTCTCGCGGACGCGGACCTCGACGTGCGGGTGCAGCCGGCGGTGGGCGGCGGCCAGCCTGAGCGCGCCCGGGTCCGTGCTGTCCCCGAGGATGCCGACGGTGAGGAGCGCGGCACCGGCCGCCGCGGCCACGCGTTCGCGGATCCGGTCGGCCCGGTCGAGCAGGTCGCGCGCCTCGTCGAGCAGCAGGGCCCCGGCCGGAGTGAGCGCGACCCCGGCGGAGGACCGGTCGAACAGCGCGGCGCCCAGCTCGCTCTCCAGCCGCCGGATCGCCCGGCTCAGCGGCGGCTGGCTCATGTGGAGCCGGGTGGCGGCCCGGCCGAAGTGGAGTTCCTCGGCGACCGCCACGAAGTAGCGCAGCGTGCGTAGCTCCATGGGCGCCACGATAGCCAGACCGGTACCTCCACTGATACCCGTACGGTATCGAGGTGCCGGAACGGGTCTTGGACAGCCGGGGTGCCCCCGCAGTGTGATCAAGGCATGACTGACGCACTCGAACTCACCTACTGGATCCTCGCCGGCCTGCTCGCCCTCTTCTACCTCTACGGGGGCGGGGTGAAGGTGGTCAGGAGCCGTGAGGGGCTGCGCCCGATGATGGCCTGGGTGGACAGCACGCCGATGCCGGCCGTCAGGGCGATCGGCGCGATCGAGGTGCTGGGCGCGATCGGGCTGGTCCTTCCGCCGCTGACCGGCATCGCGCCCTGGCTGGCCCTGGCCGCGGCCATCGGGTTCGTGGTCCTCCAGATCGGCGCGACCGGGGTGCACCTGAAGCTCGGGGACCGGCGGATCGCCCTCAACATCGCGCTTCTCCTCACCGCCGCGGTGACCGTCTGGCCGGCGGCGGTCCGGCTGTGAGCGCGTTCACCCCGGATGCGGCTCGCGGGTGCGGGGGTCGCGGTCCGAGGGGATGCCCTCCGCCCCGTGCGGTGGGGGCGTGAAGACCCGCTGAAGGCTCGCTTCGAGGTCGTCGAGGGCCTGCCGCGCGGTCACGATCCGCTCGCGCAGCTCGCGTTCGGCCTCGATCCCCGCACGCTGCAACGGCACCGGCACCGGCACCGGCACCGCAGGGAGTACGCCGGCCGCGCCTCGCGCCTCCTCCTGCTCGCGTTCCAGGTCGCGGGCCTCGTCGAGGGAGCTGATGACGACCCCGATGAGCACGTTGACGAGGACGAAGGAGGCGAGCAGCACGTAGGAGGCGTAATAGACGATGCTCCAGCGGGAGATCTCCAGGCCCGCGCGGACCGAGTCGCCCAGGCCGTCCAGGGTCATCAGGAGGAAGAGGGTGAGGACGGCGCGGCCGAGGGAGCCGAAGTGCTCGGGGTCGCTCTCGGCGAAGGCGACCCAGCCGACCATCGCGTACACGTAGAGCAGCAGGGCGCCGACGATCAGGAAGCTCAGGGTGCCGGGCAGGCTGCGGCCCACGGCGACGAGGAAGACGCGCAGCTGGGGCAGGAACCTGGCCGTGCGCAGGACGCGGGCCAGGCGCAGCAGCCGCAGGATCGTGCCGTTCTCGCGGACGACGGGCAGGAACGCGGAGAACACGACGGCCAGGTCGAACAGGTTCCACGGGTCGCGGAAGAAGTCCCGCGGGCGGTCCGCGTGGGCGCCCGCGCGCAGCAGGATCTCCACCGTGAAGGCCGCCAGGAAGCAGTGCTCGACGAGCTTCAGCTGCCCGTGCCAGCGGTGGACGACGCCCGTGTAGGTCTCGATGCCGAGGATCAGCGCGTTGGCGATGATCAGCGCGAAGACCGCGACGGCGAACCAGCGGGCCTCGGTGACACCGCGGCAGCGTGCGGCCAGGGCGGCCCGGGAACGGCGGCTGCCGGGTAAGTGTGTGGCCGCGTCTTCCGTCATCGCGCGCTTACAGCTCCCTCTTCGTGAAGTCGTACACCCCCGCCAATTTCTACACTACTGTAGAAATAAGCGATGCCCGAGCCGTTCCAGGCCGACCGGGCACACCTCTCACACGTACGGAGATCTCATGGCCCTGTGGGACCGCATCAAGGATTCCGCGTCGACGATGCAGAACCAGCTGGTGGCGAAGAAGAACGACCTCAAGAGCGGCGCCTTCCGCGACGCCTCCATGGCGATGTGCGCGCTGGTCGCCGCCGCCGACGGCACGATCGACCCGTCCGAGCGCCGCCGGGTGGCCCAGCTCATCGCCACCAACGAGGTGCTGCAGAACTTCCCCGCCGACGACCTCCAGCGCCGCTTCGACGCCAACCTCGACAAGCTCGTCGCGGACTTCGACTTCGGCAAGGTCAGCGTGCTGCAGGAGATCGCCAAGGCCAAGAAGAAGCCCGCCGAGGCGCGTGCCGTGGTCCAGATCGGCATCGTCATCGGCGGCGCCGACGGCGACTTCGACAAGACCGAGCAGGCCGTCGTCCGCGAGGCGTGCTTCACCCTCGACCTGCCGCCGCACGAGTTCGACCTCTGAGAACCACCGCTGCCGGACGTACGGCGGGACGGGCGGGACCGACGTGGCGGACGGGACGGGCGGGGCGGGCGGGGCGACTGCCTCGGCCGCCCCGCTCGTTCCGCAGGGGTCACAGGATGCCGTCGGGGTCGAGGCCGGTTCCCACCGTCAGGGTCACCACGCCCGCGGCGGCGTCCGACCCCTGCGCGGCCCGCGTGTCGGGCAGCCGCGACGCCAGTACCTTCGCCTGCGCGCCCATCCCCTGCGGATAGGTGGCCGTGGTGGCGCGGGTCGTCTCCGGGGCGTTGCCCGTGCCGACGACCGTGAACCCGGCCAGGCGCAGTTTCGCGGCGACGACGGCGGCCCGCCCCGAGACGCCGGTGCCGTTGAGGACCTGGACGCGGACACCGGACGCGTATATCAAGTCGTCCTTGGCCTCGGCCTGGAGTGCCTTCTTGTCGACCTCCTTGTCCTTGGCCAGGGAGGTGAACAGGTCGTCGGCCTGCGGATACTGCCACACGACGTTGGCCTTGTCGGCGGCCACGTCCGCCTCACGCGGGTAGTTGGGCACGGTGAGGAAGGTCAGCTTCTTGCTGGGGATGCCCTTCACTTCGGACGCGAGACCGTACAGCGGCTTGATACCGGCCAGGTCCTCGTCCGTGGTCAGGGACTTCGTGGCCGACTGCAGGAAGTCGTACAGCGAGGTCGGGCTGGTCAGCTTCGACTGCGCCTTCTTGGCCAGCGCCTCCATGAACTCCTGCTGGCGGCCGATGCGCCCGAGGTCGGACCCGTCACCGACGCTGTACCGGGCGCGTACGTAGCCGAGCGCCTCCTCGTCCTTGACGGTCTGGCAGCCGGCCTCCAGGTCCAGGTGGGCCTTCTCGTCGTGGATGGCCTGCTCGGGGCAGACCTCGATGCCGTCCAGGGCGTTGACCATGCCCTTGAAGCCCTGGAAGTCGACGGACATGAAGTGGTCGATACGCAGTCCGGTGTTGGCCTCGACCGTCTTGATGGTGCAGGCTGCGGCTCCCGCGACCTCGCCGCCGATACCGCCGATCGCGAACGCCTCGTTGATCTTGGCGTGGTGCGGGGTCGAGGTGCTGTCGTCACCCTTCTCGCACGCGGATATCTGCACCCAGGAGTCGCGCGGGAACGACACCACGGTCGCCCATTTCCGGTTGGCCGGGACGTGCATCACCATCAGGGTGTCCGACTGCATGGTGGTCAGGCCCTTGCCGTACTTCCCGTTGTCCCCGTCACGGCTGTCCGAGCCGACGACGAGGATGTTCTTCGACCCCGGGCTGAGGTTCTCGGGACGGTCCCCGCCGAGCTTGTTGTCGATGTCGGCGGCGCCGATGTTGCCGTTCAGGTCCTGGTATATCCAGGCGCCGACCCCCGCCGAGGCGAGGACGAGCACCGCGAACACCCCCGCCGTCCAGGCGACGATCCGGCCCCGCCGTGTCAGTCTCGTCGGCTTCGCCGCCCGCGCCGAACCCGTCCCCCGCGCCGACCTGCTTCCGGCCGGAGCGTGCCGCCGCTGTCCCCTACCGCCCACAGGCGCCCCTTTCCCGCGCTCGGCCGCACTCTCCGGCCGGCCCCTGACTCATGAGCGCCCAGCGCCCCCGTTACTCCGAACGGCGAAACTCTACATTCATGTAGAGATACGAACGGGAGGCGGGTACGACTCACCCCGCCGACCGGCCGCCCGGCCCCCGCTCACAGCGGTGTCGCCGCGTGCAGGATGAGAACCATCGTCACCGCGGAGTTCGCGGAGGACAGCGCGGACACCGCGGTCCCGGCCGCCGCGCCCCAGGCGGCGAGGCCCACCGAGGTGAACACCGACGGCCAGGTGCGCGGCACGGGCGCGGGGCCGAGCAGCGCGGCGACCCTGCGCGGCACCGGGCCCGGCGCGGCGAGGCCCGCGAGCGTGGGCACCGGGGTGCCGCGGGAGACCAGGGCGGCCTTGCCGATCGCGCAGGCCACGGCCCGGCGGCTGCCGACGACCTGTGCGGCCTCCTCGTCGGCCCACCGTTCCGCCGTGTAGGACACGGCGGTGCACAGCGGACGCAGGAACGGGTTGGCGCGCGCGGCCAGTTGGGCGGCGAGCAGGAACCTGTGGTGATGGGCGGCGAGGTGGGCGCGCTCGTGGGCGAACAGGGCGCGCCGCTCGGACGGTTCGAGACAGGAGAGGAGCGCGGTGGTCACCACCACCCGGTCCCGCCGCCCGCCGGGGAGGGCGTACGCGTACGGCACCTCGTCGGGCAGGACCGCCACCTCGGTGCCGGGCAGGTCGGCGAGCGCCAGGTGGGCGCGCCGGCGGACCCGCTGGTGCCGCCACAGCGTGCGCCCGCAGACCAGCAGCACCGCGAGGAGCGCCGGGATCGCCAGCTTCCCGGCGATCTCGTCGTACGGCACGGCCTCGCGCACCTCGGGATCGGACCAGCCGTCGGGCAGCGGGTTGCCGGGCAGCTGGGCCGTGCCCACCACCATCAGCAGCCCCAGGCAGACCGTGCTGCACACCGCCATGACCACGGCGAGGCCGGTCAGCAGGCGAGTGGCGGTCCGCGGATACAGCCGCAGCTCGGCGAGCCGGGCGATCGGCCATGCCGTCAACGGCAGGACCAGCGGCAGAAAGACGAACACCCCCATGAGGCTTCAGTCTTCCCTCTCCGCCTCGGGGTGGGCCAGCAGTTCACGCAGCAGTCGCTCGTCGTTCGGCTCCAGCGACGTCACGAAGCTCGCGAGTACGGCTTCCCGGTTCCGTTCGCCGTCGAGGACCCGGCGCATCCGGCGGGCGGCCAGACCCGCCTCGTCCGACGCCGGGGTCCACGCGAAGGACCGGCCGACGCGCTCACGCGTCACCGCTCCCTTGGCCAGCAGCCGGGTCAGGATGGTGATGACGGTCGTATAGGCGAGGTCGCCACCCAGCCGCTCCTGCACCCAGCCCGCCGTCGCGGGCCCGTCCGCGGCGCGCAGGGCCGCCAGGATCTGGGCCTCCAGCTCGCCCTGTCCCCGCCGCGGGGGACGCTGCCGCTGGTCCGTCACGCCCGGTCTCCCTTCCGCCGACTCCGAAACACGGGTGGTCCATCGTATCGACGCCGAACGACCACGCATGACGCCGATGCGCCGAGGCGGGGCGACCACCCACGACGCCCATGCGCCGAGGCAGGGCGGCCGACCCTGACATCCACGCGTCGGCGCCGGGCCGCCGACCCTGACTCCCACACTCGCCGCCACGCTCTGCCGGGCGTCGCCCAGCCGCCTCGCCCGGTTCTCCGACCGGCATGCGGGGGGCGCGGGCGTCGCTGCGGGCGGGGCGCGGGCGGCGCTGCGGCTGGGGATTCGCCGGGCACGGTCCCGACGCTGCGACCGGGGCTGCGACCGGCGCGCGGCTGAGGCGCGGGCGGGGCAGGGGTCAGCGCTGCGGCCGGGGATTCGCCGGGCATGCTCCCGAGGCTGCGACCGGGGCACGGGCGGGACACGGACGGGGCTGCGGCCGGGGTGCGTAGGGCGCGCGCCCGACGCTGCGGCCAGCGCTCCGACAGGCGCACACCGACGCCACGACCGGCGCTCCGACCGCCGCGCGACCCACGCTCCGACAGGCAGCCCGACGGGCCAGCGCCCGATACCGCGCTCCGACAGGCAGCCCAGCGGGCCCGCGCCCGATGCCGCCGCCGACACTCCACCTGGCACACGCCCCACACCTCACCCGGAAGCCCGACCGGCGCGCGCCCGCCATCTCGCCAGGAAGCCCAACCGGCGCCCGCCCCCGCCGCGCCCGGCACTCCGACCCTCATACGGCCGAGGCTTCGCCGGGCGACGTACCCGACGCTGCGGTCGGGGCTCCGAGTGGCGCGCCCGGCGCCAATCGGGGGCCGGAGACCGCACCCCACCCGCCCCGGAGGGGCCTCCGTGCCCCTCCAGCCCCACCCTTCACCGCCGTACGGCACGGCGAAGTCGTGACGAAGGCGCCGCCTCTTCCGCTTTTTCTACAGTGTTGTAGATTTTATAGCGGGGTCCCGGACGGGTCCCCGTCCCTCACGCATCGAGCACACATCGAGCACGCATCGAGAAGGAGTACGCAGTGGGAGTTTCCCTGGCCAAAGGCGGCAATGTCTCGCTCAGCAAGGAGGCGCCCGGCCTGACCGCCGTGCTCATCGGCCTCGGCTGGGACGTACGGACCACGACCGGCGCCGACTACGACCTCGACGCCTCGGCCCTGCTGCTCAACGCCTCCGGCAAGGTCCTGTCCGACCAGCACTTCGTCTTCTACAACAACCTCACGAGCCCGGACGGTTCGGTCGAGCACACCGGTGACAACCTCACCGGCGAGGGCGAGGGCGACGACGAGTCCGTCAAGGTGAACCTCGCGACCGTGCCGGCCGAGGTCGACCGGATCGTCTTCCCGGTCTCCATCCACGACGCCCATGCCCGCGGCCAGAGTTTCGGCCAGGTCCGGGGCGCCTTCATCCGCGTCGTCAACCAGGCGGGCGGCGCCGAGATCGCGCGCTACGACCTGTCCGAGGACGCCGCCACCGAGACGGCGATGGTCTTCGGCGAGCTGTACCGCCACGGCACCGAGTGGAAGTTCCGCGCGGTCGGCCAGGGATACGCCTCCGGGCTCTCCGGCATCGCCTCCGACTTCGGCGTCAACGTCTGACGAAGCCTCGGCGTCCGACACGGACCGCCCGCCCCCGGGCCTGATCCCCGGGGGCGGGCCCGGTACGACCCCCGCCGGACGGGGCCCCGCCGCGCCACCCGGGCGTATTCTCCGAACAGGCACTGGCAGGCGCGAGGGGGAGCGCTATGCGGCATGTGCGGTACGTGGTCTGGGGCGGCGCGTTCGTGGCGACATCGGCGGTGCTCGCCATCGCCGTCGTCAACGGGGAACTCGGCGACACCACGATCCTGACCACCGTCCTCGGATTCGGGATCGCCGCGACGGGGCTCGCCCTGAATCTGGTGCGTACCTCCACCGACGGCGGACCACGCCCTTCACCGGCCGAGGTCCTGGGCGCACGCGTCGAGCAACTGGCCGCGGCGGTCGAACAGCAGTGGCAGTCCGAGTGGCGGCTGCGACGCCTGCAGGACCCGGAGCCCATCGCGGTGCACTGGTCCTCCGCGGAACCCTGGCTGGCCGATCCGCGGGAGCCCGGCACGGACGGGCCCGAACCCCCGGACGACCGCCTGGAGAACATCGCGGCCACGCTGGACCGCGTGGCGTCGCGGCGACTCGTCGTCCTGGGCGAGCCGGGCAGCGGCAAGACCGTACTCGCCGTCCGGTTCACGCTGGACGTCCTCGCGTCACGGGACGCGGGGGCGCCCGTGCCCGTGGTGGTGTCGATGTCGGACTGGCGCCCGCACAGCGAGAGCCTCGACACCTGGCTGGCGCGCTACATCGCTGGCCACTACCCCGGTGCGTCCTGGGCCCGTGAACTCCTCGACGCCGGCCGGGTGATCCCCGTACTCGACGGGCTCGACGAGATGGCCCCTCCGCTGCGCACCGCGGCGGTACGCCGGCTGAACACGGACCTCGACGACGGCCGTCCGCTGCTCATGACCTGCCGCTCGGCCGTGTACGCCGACGTCGTGCGATCCAGTGACGTCTTCACCTCGGCGGCCGTCGTGGAGCTGCGGCCCCTCGGTTTCGAGACGGCGGCGGCCCATCTGCTGCGTACCGCCCGCCCCGTCCGCGGCCCCGGCGGCACCCGCACCACCGCCTGGCACCCGGTGATCGACCGCCTGCGCGCCGATCCCGACGCCCACCCCTGCGCGGCGTTACGAGCCGTACTGCGCACGCCGCTGATGGTGACCCTCGCGAGGACCGCGTACGACGACACCGACGCGGACCCGGCCGAGCTGCTCGACGACGGCAGGTGGGACGACCGGGCGCAACGGGAAGCTCAGCTGGAGGCGCATCTGCTGGACGCCTTCGTACCGGCCGCCTTCCGGGACGAAGGCGGCCGGGTGGACACGGCACTCGACACCCTCGGCTTCCTGGCCCGCCACCTGGAACGACAGGGATCACGCGAACTCGCCTGGTGGGAACTGCGCCGCGAACTGCCTCTGCCACTGCGGACGATGGGGCCCCTGCTGGTCGTCGGAGCCCTCGCCACGGCGGTCATCCTGCTGACGACGGGATCGGAGCGCGGCTGGGCGGTCCTCATCACAGCCGGCTTCCTGGTTCCCCTCTGTGCCGGGCAGGCCTTGTTCCTGCGGAGCGACAGCGGTCCCGCAGGCGGGCTCGGACCGGACGGATCCACGAGGACCGGGCGCGGACGCGTACCCCGTGAACTCGTCTGGGTGCTGGTGGGAGCCGTACCGCTCGGACTCGTCGTCGGTATGACAGGAAGCCTCACCCTGAATAGCTACGCCCTCCCGGTGCAGCGGTGGCAGTGGCTGGGAAACAGCGCTCTGGCCATGACCGGGGGCCTGGGCCTGGCAACCGCCATCGGAGTTCTCGGTATGCTGGGGAGACCGATCCCCACCACCCTTCCGCTCACGACCGGACAGGGCGGGCGCTCCTGGCAACGACACGCCCTGGCGATCCTGGTCGTGGTGGCTGCTGCGGCGATCGGCGTTCTGGTACCGGCCGCGCTGATGCTTCCCTTCCGTATCAGCGCGCTCTGCGCCACGGCTCTGGGGATCGCGGTGACCGTCGTGCTCTGGCGGAACCCCGGCACGGCGGGCCGAACGCTCTCCCCGCCCCGGGCAACCGCCGGTCGCCGGGCACGCCCGCGCGGCCGGCTACTTCCTGTCGTGGGGCGCGGCATGGCCAAAGGGCTGGCGGCGGGATTTCTGCTCGGTCTGGCGTTCGGCGTCACCAACGGCTCCACCGTGGCCGTCCGGGCCGCCGCGGACCGGGACGACCACCCCGCGGGCGGTTCGTGGCACACGTCTGCCGACGGCGGGAGTGTGCTCGTGGCCCATGGTTGGAGCCACCGGGAACTCGCGGACGGCACGCGCGTCGTGTCCACGCCCGGTCCTGTCCGCTGGGCCGTGGAACGAGACACCGACGGTGGCGTCTACTCGATGACCATGACCACACTTGCCGAGGGCTGCACCGGTGTGTGCGAGACCTTCGACGGTCCGGTCGAACTGCGCGAGCATCCTGGTCGAGGAGACCTCCTGGCCAAACTGCCCGACGGCACCTTCGCCCAGGACTGGGACCTGCAGGACGGACTGCCGTCGGGCACCCGACGCTGGCTGCAGTGGAGCGCCCCCGAAGCACTCCTCGGCCGGGCCGTGGGCGAGGGACTCGCCTTCGGAATCTCCCTCGGCCTGGTCAGCGGCCTGACGGTCGCGCTCCACCGCTGGCTGGTCACCCCCACCGACATCGCCCGGGCCGGTACGCCCCTGGACGGTCTGCGCGCGGACCGGGCGACGGCCGTGAGCCGAGGCGTCCTCCTGTTCCTGATCGCCTCCGCCAACGCGGCCCTCGTGTTCCGGTCCTGGTTCGATACGGCGTTCGCCGATGGGTCGCTCGTCATCTGGCTGGTCACCGCGCCCCTCGCCATCGCTCTGAGCGCCTGGGGCTGGCTGCTCGTCACCCGGTTGTGGCTGTGCGGTACGGGACGGTTGCCGTGGCGTCTGATGCGGTTCCTCGAAGACGCCCACCGCAGAGGAGTACTCCGGCAGGCGGGCGCCCTGTACGAGTTCCGGCACGCCCGCCTTCAGGAACGGCTGGCCACGAGGCTCGACGAATGAGCCTCGTGAGCCCTCGTCAGCCCTCGGCCGGTGTCAGCTTCAGCGAGATCGAGTTGATGCAGTACCGCTGGTCGGTCGGCGTCGCGTAGCCCTCGCCCTCGAAGACGTGCCCGAGGTGCGATCCGCACCGGGAGCACCGGACCTCGGTCCGCGACATCCCGTGGGAGCGGTCCTCGATCAGCTCGACCGCGTCGGAGTCCTTCGGATCGTAGAAGGACGGCCAGCCGCAGTGCGACTCGAACTTCTCCGTGGAGGTGAAGAGCTCGGCTCCGCACGCCCGACAGGAGTAGACGCCCGTCGTCTTGGTGTCGGTGTACTCACCGCGGAACGCCGGCTCCGTGCCGGCCTGGCGCAGGACGGTGTACTCGGCCGGGCTCAGCTCCGCACGCCACTGCTCGTCCGGCTTCTCGATGTCGTACGACATGAAAGCTCAACCCCTCTACTCAGGTACCGCTACTTCGACAGGCGGGTCAGGATCTCGGGTCCGAGGTCCGTCACGTCTCCCGCGCCCATGGTGAGAACGAGATCACCGGGCTTCGCCATTCCCGCCACCACCGCGGGCACCTGTGACATGTCGTGCACGGGCGTCACGTCCGCGCCCGCCGCCCACGCCGCGTCGATGATCAGCTCGCTCGTCACGCCCGGGATCGGGTCCTCGCGGGCCGGGTAGATGTCCAGGACCAGCGAGGCGTCCGCGAGGGAGAGGGCCTGGCCCATCTCCTTGCCCAGTTCCTGGGTGCGCGAGAAGAGGTGGGGCTGGAAGACGACCAGGATGCGCGAGTCGCCCGCCGCCGCCCGCATCGCCTCCAGGTCCGCGGTCATCTCCGTCGGGTGGTGCGCGTACGAGTCGATGACCTGCACGCCCGCTTCCTCGCCCTTGAGCTGGAGGCGCCGCTTCACACCCGTGTACGAGGCGAGGGCGGGGGCCAGCTCGGCCGCGGGGATGCCCAGGGCCACGCCCGCCGCCAGCGCCGCCACCGCGTTGTGCGCGTAGTGGCGGCCGGGCACCGAAACGGTGAAGGTGAGCGTGGAGCCGTTCAGCTCGACGGTCACCTCGCTCTTCAAGCCCTGCGGGACCACGGACAGCACGCGTACGTCGGCGTCCTCGGACTCTCCGTACGTGACCACCTCGATGGTGTCCCTGACGGCGTCCGGCAGCCGCCGGGTCAGCTCGCGCGCGCCCTCCTGGTCGGCGGCGATCACCAGGGTCCCGCCCGGCACGATCTTGCCGGCGAACGTCTCGAAGGACTCGTAGATCTCGTCCATGGACGCGTAGTTGGCGTGGTGGTCCAGTTCCACGTTCAGCACGATCGCCACCTCGGGCGCGTACTTGTGGAAGCTGCGGTCCGATTCATCCGCCTCGGCGACGAAGATCTCGCCGTCGCCGTGCAGGGCGTTGGAGCCGGGGACGTCGAGGTCGCCGCCGATCGCGTACGACGGGGTCAGGCCCAGCGTCGAGAGGGAGACCGCCAGCATCGACGTCGTGGTCGTCTTGCCGTGCGTGCCGGCCACGGCGATGGGGCGCAGGCCGTCCATCAGGCGGGCGAGGGCGTCCGAGCGGTGGACGACCGGGATGCCCAGTTCGGCGGCGCGGGCCAGTTCCGGGTTGTCCGCGCGGATCGCCGAGGAGACGACCACGCAGGTGGCGTCCGCCGCGAGGTGGTCCGCGGCGTGTCCGAGGTGGACGGTGGCGCCCAGCGCGCGCAGTGCCTCGGCGGTCGCGGAGTCCTTCGCGTCGCTGCCCGCCACCGCGGCCCCGCGCTGCGCGAGGATCTTCGCGATCCCCGACATCCCGGCTCCGCCGATGCCGATGAAGTGCGGTCGATCCATGGCGGTAGGAAGGCCGGGTGCCATACGTGTTTCTCCCAGGATGCGGCTGTGACGATGAGCGCCCCCACCCTATTCGCTACGCCCACCCGAGGTGGGGGCCGGTCGCGCAGTTCCCCGCGCCCCTGAGCGGGCCGGGGCACAGCCCCTCCCCGAGGGGCGCGGGGAACGGCGCAATCGTTTGGGCCCGCCCCCACCGTCCCGCAGACGGGCGCGGTTCTTCAGGGGCGCGGGGAACTGCGCAATCGTTAGGGCCCACCCCCACCATCCCGCACACGAACACGGTTTTCAGGGGCGCGGGGAACGGCGCGAGCAACCCCCACCGAACCCTCGCGTCCAGGGGCGCGAGCCAGCCGCAGCCGAACTCACACCTTGCTGTGCGAGAACAGCTTCAGAACCGGCACCCCCACCTTGTGCCGCGCCCGCGACGCCCAGTCCCGGTGGAAGAACTCCTCCACATAGTGCGGATCGGTCAGCACGATGACCTCGTCCGCCCCCACCTCGTCGACGAGCGCCTTCAACGCGTCCAGCGGATGCGCCTCGATCAGCCGCCCCTGCGCCGCACTGCCGGTGGCCCGCAGCGCCACCAGCGACACCTCCAGGGCCCGCTGTCCCTGCCCGACCGCCTCCGCGCCCTCGGGCGTCTCGTTCTCGCGGGCCGCCTCGTCCAGCTCGCCGAGCGCCACGTCGTCGATCGCGCGCAGGAGCCGGTCCGCCTGGTCGCCGCGGGGCTGGAGCAGTACGTGGAAGCCCACGCCCTCTTCCCCGTGCAAGGTCGTGACGAATTCCACGTCCGCGGAGGTGAGGGCCTTCTCGATCATCAATACGCTCGTGAACACGACAAACGCCCTTCATCGTCCGTGGGCCGTTCGTAGACCCCTGCGGAAACCATCCTGCCCCGTGACCGCACGGGGACTGCGATTTTCAGTGTGCCCGGCGAAAGCTAACCGGAACAGCCGATTCCACTACTTTGCCCGGACCCGGTTCCTTGATCAGGTCCGGCGGTAACGGCTGAAGAGAAACCCGTCCTCCTCCAGCAAGGACGTCAGTTCGAACCGGCTCGGCACCGCGACGGACGGGCCGCCGGCGATCCGCTGGGCGTCCCCGGCGGTGAGCATCGGGGACACCGTCAGACACAGCTCGTCGAGGACATCGGCCGCGACCAGCTGGCCGAGCAGCCGGGGCCCGCCCTCCGTCAGGAGCCGGTACAGGCCCAGGTCGGCGAGCGCCCGGACGGCCCGCGCGGGGTCCACGCCCGTGCCGTCGCCCGCGATCACGACCCGCGCGCCGGCCTTCTCGGCCGCGGCGATCCGGTCGGGCGCCGCCGCGGCCCCGGTGAGCACCAGTGTGGGAAGCAGTGGCGAGGTGAAGAGCGGAAGCGAGAAGTCCAGGTCGAGACTCGCGCTCACCACGGCGATCGCGGGCGCCGGGCCCTGTCCCGCCGCGGCCCGGCGCGCGGCGAAGTCGTCGCGGGCCCGCGCGGGCCGGTAACCCTCCTGCCGTACCGTTTCCGCACCGACGATCACGACGTCCGCGAGTCCGCGCAGCGTGCCGAAGATCCGCATGTCGGCGGCGCTGGAGATGGGCTGCGAACGCCCGTCGTGCTGGGCGGCCCCGTCGAGCGTGGAGACCATGTTGGCCCGCAGCCACGCACCGGGTCCCGCGACGCCCGCACCGGGTCCCGCGACGCCCGAGCCGGGTCCCGCGACGCCCACCGGGTAGGCGTACGCGTCGGCCAGTTCATCGAGCCCCCATTCCCGGGCCGCGGTCGCCGCGCCCGGTGTACCCGGTACCCCGTCCGAGGCCGGGGCTGCTGTCTCGTCGGTCACAGGGAACAGGCGTCGCATGTCGTGCAGTCTGGCACGGGACGTAGAGTGGGGAACCGTGTCAACCTCCACCACCGCCTCCGGATTCGGCCCGATGGCCGACGCGACCCCGTCGTCCCTCTGCTCCCGCGAGCCGCGCGTCCCCGCGGACCGGCTGGTCGCCGAGATGGTGCCGCCGCCGCGCTTCGACTCGGTCCGCTTCGACACGTACATCCCGGATCCGAACCAGCCGAGCCAGACCGAGGCCGTGCGCGTCCTGGCCGATTTCGCGGCGGGTCTCGGCGGGGCACCGGCCGACGCGGGCAAGCGCGGCTTCCTCGGGCTCGGCTTCGGCAGGAAGCCCGCGAAGGCCCCGGCGGGCCCCCGCGGTGTCTACCTGGACGGCGGTTACGGCGTCGGCAAGACCCATCTGCTCGCCTCCCTCTGGCACGCGACCCCGGCGGAGCCCGCGCTCAAGGCCTTCGGCACGTTCGTGGAGCTGACGAACCTGGTCGGCGCCCTCGGTTTCCAGCAGACCGTCCGGACGCTGAGCGGCCACCGGCTGCTCTGCATCGACGAGTTCGAGCTGGACGACCCCGGTGACACCGTCCTCGTGTCCAGCCTGCTCGCCCGGCTGGTCGAGGCGGGGGTGGCGCTCGCCGCGACCTCCAACACGCTGCCGGGCAAGCTCGGCGAGGGCCGGTTCGCCTCGGTCGACTTCCTGCGCGAGATCCAGGGCCTGTCCGCCCACTTCAGGTCGCTGCGCATCGACGGCGACGACTACCGCCACCGCGGACTGCCCGAGGCCCCGGCCCCGTACGCGGACGAGCAGGTCACGAAGGCCGCGTACGCGACGCCGGGCGCCTCGCTCGACGACTTCCCGCATCTGCTCGACCACTTGGCCCGGGTGCACCCCAGCCGGTACGGCGCGCTGACGGACGGGATCGCGGTGGTCTGCCTCACGGACGTCCAGCCGGTTCCGGACCAGTCCACCGCGCTGCGGCTCGTGGTCCTCGCCGACCGGCTGTACGACCGCGAGGTGCCGGTGCTCGCCTCGGGGATGCCGTTCGACCGGCTGTTCAGCGAGGAGATGCTGAACGGCGGCTACCGCAAGAAGTACTTCCGCGCGATCTCCCGGCTCACGGCACTGGCGCGGGACGCCAAGGGACTCGTACAGGACTGATCGTCCCGCCGCCCGCACCTGACGGTCGCCCGCCTCTGACCGTCGCCCGTCCCTGCGCCGCTCGGCGACCTGCCTGCCGCTCGGCGATTTCCGGCCTGCCACCGGCGCTCTTCGGCCCTCTTCAGGCTCTCTTCAGGGTGAAACGTTAAGTTAACCCAGCAAACAACTTCCCGCGTTAACGTTCGTGTCAGCAAGGGAATACCCGACCTGGAACCGGCCGAGAGGGGGCCCATGCGACGAGGTACGACGGTCCGGACACTGTTCGCCGTTCTCGCCGCCGTCCTGCTGGCCCTGCAGCTCTCCGCCACCACCACAGCGTTCGCACCCGCGTTCGCATCCGCGCACACACCCCGGCTCACCGGACTCGCGGACGGCCCCGAAGCCAGGGCCGAGTTCGTCACCTGTGGCGACACCTCGCACGCGCACGGACCGACCGGTCCCCTGCGCACCCGCGACCGCATCCGGGTCGCGGATCACGTCGCCCCCGCCGCCGCGCGCCTCCTGCTCTGCAAGGACGTCGCGGTCGTCCACGAGGACCCGTCGCACACCGCGGCCACCGCGGCGCACCACCGTACGACGAGATCCTCGACGGCCCACTCCTCGGCGGCACTCCAGGTCTTCCGCTGCTGAGAGCACCGGCTCAGACCTGAACACCGGGCACGAAGCGACTCCGACCTGACCCACCCCTCACCACGCCACGTCCGCCGAGCGCGTCGACGTGGGGTCATGTCGCCGTACCCGCATGCGCTCCGTTTTTGTACGCCGACGCGCCCTCACGCGCGCCAGGAGGAACTGACACATGCAGCCCCTGATCGATCACGCACGCTCCTTCCGCAAGCAGTCCGCGGACCGCCCGGAGGAGTTCGCCCGACTCGCCGAAGGCCAGTCCCCGCAGGTCCTGTTCATCACCTGCTCCGACTCGCGGGTCGTCCCGGCCCTGATCACCGGAGCCCGGCCCGGTGAACTCTTCGAACTGCGCACCGCGGGCAACATCGTCCCCCCGCACACCTCTTCGCAGCCCACCAGCGAGGCCGCCACCGTCGAGTACGCGGTGGAGGTGCTCGGAGTGACGGACGTCGTCGTCTGCGGCCACTCCCACTGCGGTGCCGTCGGCGCGCTGGTACGCGGCGACGATCTGACCGCCGTACCCGCCGTCCGCGACTGGCTCGCGCACTCGACCCCGCGGCCCGACGGCGCGGTCGAGGACCCGACCGTCACCGAGGCCGTGCAGAACCACGTCCTGACCCAACTGCTGCGACTGCGCTCGTACCCGTGCGTGGAACGGCGGCTGACGGGCGGTCAACTGCGCCTGCACGGCTGGTTCTACGAGGTCCACACCGGGTCCGTCCTCGCGCACGACATCCGCTCCGACTCCTTCGAGGCCCTGTGAGCGCCGCGACGGGCACCCCCGCGGCCGACGGCGGGACGGACCCTGGCCGTCACCCTCGATTCCCCTTCCTGCGGCAGGACTTCGCCGCCTCGCTCGTCGTCTTCCTGGTGGCCCTGCCACTCTGCGTTGGTGTGGCCGTGGCGTCGGGCGTGCCCGCCGAACTCGGCCTGATCACCGGCATCGTGGGCGGTCTGGTCACCGGGTTCCTGCCCGGCAGCAGCCTGCAGGTCTCGGGCCCGGCCGCGGGTCTGACCGTGCTGGTCTTCGAGGCGGTGCGCGAGTACGGACTGGCCGTGCTCGGTGTCATCGTGCTGGCCACCGGTCTCATCCAACTCGCCATGGGCGCAATGAAGTTGGGGCGCTACTTCCGAGCCATCTCGGTGGCCGTCGTGGAAGGCATGCTGGCGGGCATCGGCCTGGTCCTGATCGCCGGCCAGCTCTACTCGGTGGCCGGCGCCGAGGCCCCGGCCTCGGGTCTCGACAAGCTCGCCGGGCTGCCGGGTCTGGTCGCCGACTCCGCCGGATCCACCACCGCGCTGACGTCCTTCGGGCTCGGCGCCGCCACCGTCGCCGTACTCGTGCTGTGGAAGCACCTGCCGGCGAAGGTCCGTACGGTGCCGGGGGCGCTGGCCGCCGTGGCGCTCGCCACGCTCGCGACCCTGGTGTTCGACCTGCCGGTGGCGACGGTGGAGGTACGGGGACTGCTCGACTCCGTCCAGCTGCCGGGGCTCGAAGCCGTCGGCGGGCTGGCGAGCGTGGGCGTGCTCGGCACGATCCTGGCGTTCGTGCTGATCGCGTCGGCGGAGTCGCTGTTCAGCGCCGCCGCCGTGGACCGGCTGCACGACGGGCCGCGCACCGAGTACGACAAGGAACTGATGGCGCAGGGCGCGGGCAACACGGTCTGCGGGCTGCTCGGCGCGCTGCCGATGACCGCCGTGATCGTGCGCAGCTCGGCGAACGTGGCCGCGGGCGCCCGCACGAAGGCGTCCCGGGTGCTGCACGGGGTGTGGCTGCTGCTGTTCGCGGCGCTGCTGCCGTCCGTGCTCGCCTACATCCCGCTGCCCGCGCTCGCGGGCGTCCTGGTGCACGCGGGCTGGAAGCTGATCCCGCTGCGCTCGATCGTGGCGCTGTGGCGCGGGCACCGGGGCGAGGCACTGATCCTGGTGGTCACGGCCGTGTCGATCGTCGCGGTGAACATGTTCGAGGGTGTGCTGATCGGGCTCGCGCTCGCCGTCGCCAAGACCGCCTGGGAGGCCTCGCACATCAAGCTGGAGGTCATAGACAAGGGGGCGGGGCCGGTACAGGCGTACCTGTCGGGCAACGCCACCTTCCTGCGGCTGCCGAAGATACTGGACGACCTGGAGGCGCTGCCGAAGGACCGTCCGGTGACGGTGGACCTGTCCGGGCTGCACCACCTGGACCACGCGTGCCGGACGGCACTGGAGAACTGGTCGCAGCGGCACAGCGAGAAGGGCACCGAGCCGGTGAAGGTCACGACGCCGGCTCCGTAGGTGCCGGAACCGTTCGCTCCGGGGTCCGGTGCGGGACTCCCCACGAGTCCCGCACCGGGCCCTTCGGGCTGTCCGGGTCGTCCGACGGTCCGTGAGAACGCCACGCTACGCGCGTGGTTCACGTGATCGTGACCACGTGATACACACAAGCGGGTCACGTACTCCTGTCCGCCAACAGGAAGGTTGCCCCATGTCCGCAACACGACGCGAAGTGCTGGCCCGCTCCGGAGCCCTGGGAGTGGGCATCGCCTTCACCGGTGCCGTCTCGGAACTCTTCACGGGTACGGCCGCCGCACTGGGCCACTCCGGATACGGCCCCCTGCTCCCCGACCCGGACGGTCTGCTGGACCTGCCGAAAGGTTTCCGTTACCGGGTGCTGTCCCGCGAGGGCGACGACCTGCGCTCCGGCGAGGGCCAGGTGCCGAGCAACCACGACGGCATGTCCGCCTTCGGCGGCAGACACGGCCGTGTCCACCTGGTCCGCAACCACGAGAACCGCGTCACCGGCAAGATCGGCGTCCCCACCGTCGACGGCCTCACCTACGACCCGATGGGCAAGGGCGGCTGTACGGCCCTGACCCTCGACCAGCGCGGCAACGTGGTCGGCGAGCGGGTCGCGATCGCCGGTACGGCCGTCAACTGCGCGGGTGGGCACACCCCTTGGGGTACCTGGCTGACCTGCGAGGAGACCGAGGACAGGGCCGGCACGAACGGCTACACCAAGGACCACGGTTTCATCTTCGAGGTCGACCCGGTGGACCCCCACCGCACCGGGGCGGTACCGCTGACCGCGATGGGCCGCTTCCAGCACGAGGCGATCGCCGTCGACCCCGAGCGTGGCGTCGTCTACGAGACCGAGGACGCCTTCCTCAAGCCCTTCGGCCTCTTCTACCGCTTCCTGCCCCACAAGCCCGAGGGCGGCCTCGGTTCGCTCCGCGCGGGCGGCCGTCTCCAGGCGATGCGCGTACCGGGCGTCCCCGACCTCTCCTCGATCCAGGAGACGGGGGCGAGCTTCGACCGCATCGAGTGGGTCGACGTACCGGACCCGCTGGCCACCGAGACCCCCATCCGCGACCAGGACTTCGGCCCCAGGGGCATCACCCACGCGCAGAAGCTGGAGGGCTGCTACTGGGGCGGCTCGTCCGTCTACTTCGTGTCCTCCTTCGCGCACAGCAGCGAGGGCTCCGCGGCCGACCACTACGGCCAGATCTGGCGGTACGACCCCGGTGCCCGCCGGCTCACACTGGTGATCGTCTTCGGTCCCGACACCGACGTACAGCTGCCCGGCGAGTCCCCCGACAACATCTGCCTCGCCCCCAGCGGCGGCCTGATGGTCTGCGAGGACGGCGGGGGCGCGCAGCACGTGTACGGCGTGACCCGGCGCGGCGAGGTGTACCCGATGGCCCGCAACCGGCAGAACATCGGCACGCCGGACGCCCCGGAGTGGGGCGAGTTCGCGGGCGTCACCTTCGCGCCGGACGGCCGGACGATGTACGTGAACTGCTACACGCCGGGGACGACGTTCGCGGTGACGGGGCCCTGGAGCAGGTAGTGACCTGCGCTCCGGAGGGCACCCGGCGGCCGTGAAGGTCGCCGGGTCCGGGGGCGGGTGCGCCGCGGGTAGCGGCCCCCGCCCCCGCGGCGCAGGATCGAGAGAACCGCCCCGAAGGGATGCGCGATGGCCAAGAAGGACAGCAAGGACAGGAAGGGCACGAAGGGCAGCGGGTCCGGGGAGGCCGGGCGGGACACGAAGGACGGCACGGCCGGGGCACACCGGGCCGGGGAGAGCGCCGTCGCCGTCCGCGACGCACTGCGCCTGCCGGTCGGCGAACGGATCTCCCTCTCCTCGTACGACGCCTCGGCGACCCCCGGCGGGGCGACGGCGCCCCGGTCCAAGTCCGACGGCCTCGCCGCCATCACCCGGATGACGGAACCCCTCGCCGGACTGCAGGAACGCCTCTGGGCGGCGAGCACCGCCGGTGACCACCGCCGGGTCCTCCTGGTCCTCCAGGGCATGGACACCAGCGGCAAGGGCGGCACGGTCAAACACGTCATCGGGCTCTTCAACCCCGTCGGCTGCCGGGTCCGCGGCTTCAAGGCGCCGACCCCGGAGGAACTGGAGCACGACTTCCTCTGGCGGATCAGGAGGCAGCTCCCCCACCACGGCGAGCTGGGCATCTTCGACCGTTCCTACTACGAGGACGTCCTCGTCGGCCGCGTCCGGGAGCTGGCCCCGCGCACCGAGATCGAGTCCCGGTACGACCGGATCAACGACTTCGAGCGGGCCCTCGCCGACGACGGCACGACCGTCGTGAAGTGCTTCCTGCACATCTCGTTCGAGGAACAGCGCCTGCGGCTGCTGCGCAGGCTCGCCAACCCGGACAAGCACTGGAAGTTCAGCCCGTCGGACATCGACGACCGGGCCCTGTGGCCCGCCTACCAGGAGGCGTACGAGATCGCCCTCGAACGCTGTTCCACGGACACCGCCCCCTGGTATCTGATCCCCGCCGACCGCAAGTGGTACCGGAACTGGGCGATCAGCCGGCTGCTGCTGGAACACCTGACGGCGCTGGACCCGCAGTATCCGCAGCCGGACTTCGATGTGGAGGCGTGCCGGAAACGGCTGCAGGAGGAGGGCTGAGCCGGGCCGGGTTGAGTTGAGTTGAGTTGAGCCGGGCTGAGCCGAGCTGGACGACACTTGATGGCCATATAACCGGTTTTTCCCATTCATACGGTTAATGTCGCCCGCGTGAACACCTTCCTGTTCCTGAAGAGGGCCACCGCCGCCTGCGTGCTGACGACCGCGGGCGCGGTCGCCCTCACCGCGTGCGGCGCTCCCGACGCCCCCCGCGCCGCCGCCACGCTCCCCGCACCCACCGCCAGCGCGCCCTCCCTGCCGCCGACGCTCGCCCCGGGCCCGGGCGGACTGACCCCCGTCTTCATGAAGGCGGCCGGGGCGCGCGACAGGACGGTCGCCCTGACCTTCGACGCCGACATGACGGCCGACCAGGGGCCACGGGCCGCCGCCGGGGAGCGTTTCGACAACCCGCGGCTGATCGGAACCCTGCGCCGGCTGAAGGTGTCGGCGACCGTGTTCATGACGGGGCGGTGGGCCGAGGAGTACCCCCGGCAGGCGCGGGCCATCGGGCGCGATCCGCTCTTCGAGGTCGCGAACCACTCCTACAGCCATCACGCCTTCACCGCGGACTGCTACGGGCTGCCGACCGTTCCCGCGTCGGGGATGCGGGCGGACGTGGAGCGGGCGTTCACCGCGTTCCGCACGGCGGGGATCAAGCATCCGATGCCGTACTTCCGCTTCCCTGGCGGCTGTTACGACAAGCGGGCGCTCAAGGCACTGAGCGGCACCGGTGTGACAGCCGTGCAGTGGGACGTGGTGAGCGGGGACGCGTTCGCGACGGACGCGGGGGCGGTGGCACGACAGGTGCTGGACGGCGTACGGCCCGGTTCCGTGGTCGTCATGCACTGCACGCGCAGCGCGGCTCCGGCGACGGAGGAGGCCCTGCGCACGATCGTTCCCGAGCTGCGGAAGCGCGGCTACCGCTTCGTGAAGGTGTCGGAGCTGATCCGGCCGGACGCCTGAGACCGGACCGCGATTCATCGCCCGGCGCTCTCAAAGCGATCGCATTCTGTTGTTGGACGGCAAAAACGTCACGGTGGACCCTTGGACGTACCGAATGATTCCCCAGGAGGAGCCTCCATGCAGACACGCACCATCGGTGACGTCCGGGTCGGAGCGATCGGTCTGGGCGGGATGCCGATGTCCATCGAGGGGCGCCCGGACGAAGCGCGTTCGGTCGCGGCCGTGCACGCGGCGCTGGACGAGGGTGTGACGCTCTTCGACACCGCGGACGCCTACCACCGGGACGCCCACGAGGTCGGGCACAACGAGTCGCTGATCGCCCGCGCGGTGGCCTCGTACGGCGGCGACACCTCGGACGTGCTGATCGCGACGAAGGGCGGCCATCTGCGTCCGGGCGACGGCTCATGGACGCTGAACGGCTCGCCGGAGTACCTGAAGAAGGCGTGCGACGCGTCGCTCGAACGGCTCGGTGTCGAGGCCATCGGGCTCTACCAGTTCCACCGGCCGGACCCGAAGGTCCCCTACGCGGAGTCGGTCGGCGCGATCCGCGATCTGCTCGACGCGGGGAAGATCCGGTTCGCGGGTGTCTCCAACGCGGACCCCGACCGGATCCGGCTGGCGAACGAGATTCTCGGCGGGCGACTGGTGAGCGTGCAGAACCAGTTCTCGCCGGCCTTCCGCTCCAGCGAGCCGGAGCTGGAGCTGTGCGCGGAGCTCGGCATCGCGTTCCTGCCGTGGAGTCCGCTGGGCGGGATCTCGAAGGCGGGTGAACTGGGTTCGCGTTACGCCGTGTTCGCGGAGGTGGGGGATGCGCACGGGGTGAGTCCGCAGCAGGTGTGTCTGGCGTGGATCCTCGCGAAGGCGCCGGTGACGATCCCGATCCCGGGGTCCTCCCGCCCGGAGACGATCCGCGACTCCGTCGCCGCGGCGAGCCTGTCCCTGTCCCCGGAGGAACTGTCCCGCCTGGACGCGGCGTAAAAGATTGCGCAGTTCCCCGCGCCCCCGTCCGGGGGCGCGGGGAACTGCGCGACCCGCCACGACGTACCCGCACCTCACCACCCCCCGGCACCACCCCCCCCCCACCA
>NZ_JBHXTO010000061.1:0-49964 GCF_042677425.1 Streptomyces sp. NPDC127119
GTTTTGGAACCCCCCCCCCTCCGCTCGTGGGTTGCCCCTCAAAACCAATCCCCCCGGGGCGGTTCCCTCACCCCCCCCCCCCCCCCCCCCGGCTCGTGACAGGGTGTTCACCCCCTGGAGGACTCCTCAGCCGCCTGCCCCGTCCTGCGGGGCATACGCAGCGAGCGAGTGTAGCTGCCACGCCAGTAGCCCAGCGGGAACCGCTCGGGCATCACCTCACCCCCGGTGATCCGGCCGATGACAATCACATGGTCGCCGGCCTCCCGCACCTCGTGGACCACACACTCGGCGTGCGCCACGACGTCGGCAAGCACCGGCATCCCGGTGACCTCGCCCGGCAGCCAGTCGACCACATCGAACTTGTCCGCGGTACGGCTCGCGAACAGGTCGGAGACGGTGTCCGCGCCGACGTCCAGGAAATTGACGACGAACCGATTCTTGTCCGTGATGGCGTCCAGCGTGGCGCTCGGTGTGTTGACACAGGCCAGGAGAAGCGGCGGGTCCGCGGAGACGCTGCACACCGCGGAGCAGGTCATGCCGACCGGGCTGTCGTCCGCGCGGCGACTGGTCAGGATGGACACGCCGCTCATGAAGGAGCCCATCAGCGAGCGGAAGCCGGCACGATCCACCGAGGGCAGTCCGTCCTCGTCGGTGCCCGGTACGCGCGGCGGGGCGGAAACAGTCGTCATCGTGCGCTCCCTTCGATGGCCGCGGCCATGGCCGCGCGGTCCTTCTTGCCGTTGGACGTGAGCGTCAGTGCGTCCACGATGTGCAGGGCGTCGACGATCATGTAGGTCGGCAGGCTCTCGGCGCACTGGCGTTTGAGGTCGACGAGCCGCACGGAGGCCCACGGAGCAGGTGTCACGACGGCGTGAAGTCGAGCGTCGAGGCCCTCGCCGACCACCACCACCGCGACATCGGTGACATGGGGATGCGCGCTGATCGCGGCCTCGATCTCGCCCAGCTCGATCCGGTGACCGCGCACTTTGACCATATGGTCGACCCGCCCGGCATAGAGCAGGTTGCCCTGCGTGTCGAGCTGCCCGATGTCGCCGGTGTGGTACGGGCCGGACTGCGGCTCGCGGCCCCAGTAGCCCAGCATCACCGTAGGACCGCTCACCACGATCTCGCCCTGTGGATCCGCCGGGTACAGGTGGACGACATCTCCGGAGCATGCCGTACCAATGGGCAGCGTTCCGGTGCGGCCGAGGTCCGCGTCGGTCACCTCGTAGGAGGTACAGACGTTGGTCTCGGTGGGCCCGTACCAGTTCAGCAGTCGTATCCCCGGCCACGCCTTGCGCAGCGCCTTGACCTGGTTGACGGGGAACGGTTCGCCGGCGAAGACACAGGCCCGCAGGGCGGCCGTCGGCTCGGCTGCGAGGAGGCCCCCCTCGCGCATCATCAGGCTCAGCGCGGACGGCACCGAGTACCAGATGCTGATGTCCTGTTCGCGCATGAAGCGTACGAGTTCGGCGGGCGCGTAGGCGAGTTCGGGGGGGATCAGGTGCACGGAGGCACCGGCCCTGAAGGCGGCGTAGAGATCGAAGACGGACAGGTCGAAATTCAACGGCGCGTGGTTGGACAGCCGGTCGGCGGGGTTCACATCCAGCAGGTCGACCGCCCAGTCGACGAATGCCAGCGCATTGCGGTGGCTGAGGCAGACGCCCTTGGGTTCGCCTGTGGACCCTGAGGTGTAGAGAATGTAGGCGGGGTCGTCGGGTCGGCCGGCATGCGGCGCGAACGCCCCCCGCATCGCGGTCTCGTCGAGCAGCGTGGTCGAGGTCACCACGGGGACGCCGATGACCTGACTCAACGCCGGGGCCCGCTCCGCCATATCGGCGTCGGCCACGATCAGCGCGGCGCCGCAGTCGGTGGCCACGCGGGCCACTCGCCTGACCGGGTTCGTGGAGGTGACCGGCGCGTAGATCACGCCGGCCCGCAGCGCGCCCTGCATGACGGCGACGGCGTGCACACTCTTCCCGGTCCACAGCACCACGCGATCGCCCGCTGAGAGACCCCGGGCGCGCAGCGCGTGGGCGTAGCGGTCGGCGAGCGTGTCCAACCGTCCGTAGTCGAGGATTCCGTCCGGCCCAGCGACGGCAAGTGCGTCGGGCGCCGCCCGGGCGGAGTCGATGACGAGTTCATGCAGCCTCATAGTCCCAACTCCCTTGCGATGATCACCCGTTGAATGTCAGAGGTACCGGAGAAGATGGTCGCGGGGACGGTGTCCCGCAGCAGGGTCTCGATTCCGGCGTCTCTCAGATAACCCCGCGCGCCGTAGATCCTGACCGTGTCCAGAGCGCCGGCGAGCGCCGCCTCGGAGACGGCCAGCTTGGACAGCGCGACGTTGAGTGGGGACTGCGCCCCGGCATCCATCTCCCAGCAGGCACGGTAGAGCAGTAGACGGGCGCTCTCCAGCCGCACCTTCATGTCCGCCAACGTGTGCGACACCGCCTGGTTGGCGCCGATCGGGGCGCCGAACTGACGTCGGGTTCGGGCGTGTTCGACGGCCCGCTCCTGCACGCGCTCCAGGAGGCCGAGGTAGCCGGCGAACAGACAGGCCCGCTCCCACCCCATGGAGTGCTGAAAGATCACACCGCCCTGCCCGGGTGCGCCCAGGACGTGCTCGTCGGGGACGAAGCAGTCCTCGAAGGTGACAGTGCCTGCCGGTACGGAGGTGAGACCCATCTTGACGAAGGGCTCCCCGACCCGCACGCCCTGGGACGTACGGGGCACCACAAAGCCGGTCACGCCCAGATGGCCGGCGTGCGGGTCGGTAGTCGCGTAGGTGACGTAGACGTCGGAGATCGGCCCGTTGGTGACGAAACTCTTGGTGCCGTTGAGGACGAAGCCGCCGGTCGTCGCAGTCGCGGTGACGGCCAGCCGGGAGACGTCGGAGCCCGCGTCCTCCTCGGTCATGGCGTTGCCGGCGATCAGCTCTCCGGAGGCCATTCCAGGCAGGAAGTGCCGCTTGGCCTGCTCGGTGGCGAACGTCACCAAGGGCATGGCGCAGGCGAAGAGGTGCGCGCTCGACGCGAAGACGATGCCGGTGTCCGCGCAGCCCCGGCCGAGCGCCTCCACCTGGTGGGCCGTGTCGAGGGCACCGAGACCGCCGCCGCCGTAGGCGACGGGGATACTCAGCCCCAGCAGGCCGAGGTCACCCAGGGTCCGCCATTCCTTCCGGTCGAAGTTGCGGTCGTGAATCGGTTCGGGGAACCGATCCCGCGCCGCGGCGAGTGTGTCGTCGTAGGCTGTCTGCTGCTCGTAGGACCACTCGAAGCGCACATGTCCTCCTTTGACGTTTCGACGTTTCGACGTTTCGACGTGCCGGGGTCGGCCCGCTCAGAGTTGGACGGGTTCTCTGTGATCTGCGGGAAATTACCGGCGTCGGCCTTCCCGGCTCGGCGGTCGGCGGGAGCGCTGTGGGGTCAGCGTGATCCGGTGGAGGGGGCGGCCGTCGCCGGTCGCGCCTTCTGCGACTCGGACACCGAGTTCGCGGTCGCGCGGCGGCGAAGGGTGTGGGACAGCAGCGGAGAGGTCATGGCGGTGGTGACCAGCGCCATCATCACCATCGCGCTGAAGAGTTCGGTGCCGAGCAGGCCGATACCGAGACCGACGTTCAGAATGACCAGTTCGGTCAGGCCACGGGTGTTCAACAGCAGGCCGAGTGTGTAGGACTCGTGCCAGCCCATGCCGTTGAGGCGGGAACAGAGCAACACGCCGCCCAGCTTTCCCACACAGGCCACCACGATGATCAGCACCATGTACATGGCACCGGTCGCGGTGAGCGAGGTCAGGTCCACGGAGAGCCCCGTGACCACGAAGAAGACGGGCAGCAGCAGCTTGCTGGCGTGCTCGATGGGGATCAGCGCGGACTGACGCAGCAGCTCCTGCTGATCGGAGCGGGGCATGACCAGGCCGAAGAAGAATGCTCCGAAAATGGCGTGCAGGCCGATGTTCGAGGTGACGTAGGCCGAGGTGAGGGCACCGGTGGCGGCCAGCATCGGGAGCACGGGTGCGGCGGCGGTGCCGGCCCGTGCCGCCAGGAAGGCCAGGACGGGGCGGACCATGCCCAGCATCACGACGATGTAGACGACGCCCCAGCCGATGACGGCAAGGAAGGTGCCCGCGCCGGACGCGGAGACCATGGCGACCACAACGGCCAGCAGGCACCAGGCGAGGATGTCGTCCAGCGCGGCGAGTGCGAGTGCGAAGTTCCCGATGCGGGAGTGGTACAGCTGCTTGTCCGTGATGATGCGCGCGAGGACCGGGAAGGCGGCGATCGATATGGCCGTGCCGATGAAGAGTCCGAAGTGCAGAAAGGCGATCTCCTCGCCGTTCACCGTTCGGTAGGAGCCGTACAGCACGGCGGCCAGGCCGAAACCGAGGGCCATCGGCAGCGCGGCGGCTCCCAGCCAGATGGTACCGGTGGCCCGCCCGCGACCCCGCAGGGTGGTCTGGTCGAAGTGCCACCCGATGGTGAACATGAAGAGGAGCAGGCCCACTTGGGCGACCACGTTCAGATAGGGCCGGACCTCCATGGGGAAGAAGTGCTCGGGCAGGTTGCCCGGCAGCACCCCCAGCAGACTCGGTCCGAGACAGATGCCGGCGGTGATCTCACCGATGACCGTCGGCTGGCGCAGGCGGCGCGCGAGGAGAGCGAAGGCCGCCCCGATCACGAGTACCAGAGCGATACCACCGAGGGTGGTGATGGTTGTCCACTCCGTGTGTTCAGCGCTCTTCATGCAGAATCTCCGCTGGGCAGGGGAACCGGAAGGAAACCGATATACGAACGACGGAGTGCTCCTGGACATGACCCATGCCGAGCCCCCGTGGGACGGACGATGTTCTTGAGCCGAGCGGGCTGCGGTGATCGCGGCGATCGGGATCCGCAGCCCGCCGTGCCTCAGACTTCGGTCTGGGCGCGTCCGGCGGTCACCGGTGGGGCGTCGTCCCGGCGGCCGGTGACGTTGTCCTGGGTCAGCAGGCGTCGGAAGTCGGCGGGCGCGACGGTCTTGGCCCACAGGAGCATGAGCATGCGGCGCCGGAGCGTGAACGTGTAGACGCGGTCGCGGGGTTCGGCGAAACGGTACAGCGGCGGCACGAACCGTTCCCCGCGCAGCCAGGAGAAGATGCCGCGGGCCGCTCCGACTGCGGTGCTACGGCCGGCGCGGACGGCGTCCATCTGGTCGAACAGATGGCGCAGCGCGCGCGGCAAGCCCTCCGGGGTACGGAACCACAGCTCGGAATCGAACCGCTCGACCGCGGACCAGGAGTCCTCCGGGACATGCTCGCAGTCCAGACGGGCCCGCTTCAGTGACAGGTCGGCGAGGATCTGCCACAGCAGCCAGATGCGCAGGTAGGCGTTGAGGAGTTGGAAGTGATTCCCGGCGGTGCGCAGCCCCATCTGGAGCCGATCGTTGAAGTCGATCAGGTGGTCCTGGAAGTCGGCGACACGGGTGAACTCCGCGTCCTCCTGCTCCGGGTCGACCACCACCCGCAGCAGCGCTGCGGCAGTGGAGTGCACCATCTCCATGCCGACCGTCACGTCTCTCGCCAGCACCTCCTCGGCGCGACAGGCGGCCCGGCCGATGGCGAGCCACCGAGGTCCGGTGGTCCGCTCGGCGCGCCACTGCCATTGCTTCTCGTGCGCCCAGGGGGTGGTGGTCCGCGCGGAGACGAACTGGCCGGCAATGCTGGGATAGCGACCGATGAGGGCACGGAAGGCGTCCTCGGGGTCCTCCGGCAGGTCGGCGAACTTCTCGGGGCACACGCTGACCGTCACGCTGCACAGGCCGTTCCTGGCTCCTTCGTGGTTGTCGAAGCTCACCACCTGGATCCAGCCGCCGTCGAAAACGTGGTGGAACGAGCCGTGCGACCACGCGGTGGCGCCCGGGTATCGGGCCAGCGGGAGCACCGACTCGAACGGCCGCACGCCGGTGAAGTGCGCGGACAACAGACGGGAGCGCAGCGGCGTGCGCACGGACTCGGCCGGCCCCACGCCGGCGGCGGCGAGCAGCGGCGAGCCCGGACCTGAAGCGTCCACCACGTATCGGGCGCTGAGCGTCCGGCCATTCTCAAGGACGAGCGCGGTCCGGTCCTCGGCCAGGTCGACCTTGGCGAGCGGCGAGCGGTCCTCGTCGATGTGCGCACCGTGGGTCGCCGCGATGCGGCACGCGTACGCGTCGGCCTCCGGCCGGTACAGGTGCCACTCCGTGTGCTCGCCCGGCACGTTGAACTGGATGGCCTTCCTTGCGTCCTGCTCCCGGCCCGGATCGTGGTGGAGGAAGCCCAGGCTCTTCTTGACGCCGCTGGCTCGGCGTACCTCCTCCGGCAGGTCGGTGAAGTGCGCGAACGTCGCGATCTCCGGCACCTCGAACCGCTCGGCGAGCAGCGAGAACACCTCGGAGGTGTAGGGCACGGTGCTCTCGCCGGCCGGCCGCGCCCGGTCCTCCGCGGTGTCGACGAGCACGGTCCGTACGCCCCGCCGGGCGATGATGGCGGCCAGCAGGCCTCCGGTGAGGTGGGCGCCGAGGACAGCGACGTCGTACTCGGCGGCCGCCGTCCGCTTCCGTAAGTTCTTGGGGGCTGTCTTTCTGGGCATCGCTGTCTCTCCGTCGTCGGTCCGTCGATGGCTCAGGAGCGTGCGCGCGCCGGCTCCGGCAGGTGGCCCGTGCGGGACAACCACCCCAGATAGGTGTCGAGCAGGCGATGGTCCAGCGGCGGACACGTGATTCCCGTGGCGGCCAGGGCCGCCTCCGCATTCTTGTCGTCGTAGTCGATGGCCTCCTCGCCGCCGACGATGAACTCCTCCACCACGTCCATCACGGTGTGCAGTTCGTTCTCGGCCACGCCGTAACCGGCGCGCAGCGCCTCCCACCACTCGGCCACCGGCACCAGGCGGACCTGCCAGCGGGCGCGGAGCACGTCGGCGAGCTCGGCGAAGCGCATCTTGTGCCGGTTGAGCAGGTGGTAATTGGTGCCGAAAGCGGTCTTGTCGGCGGCGATGGCGACCAAGGCCGAGGTGACGTAGTCGACCGGGGTCATCTCGATGTCGAGGTCCAGATCGGGCACCAGGCCGAGCTGGACGCAGCCCTTGATCACCTTGATGGTGAAGTGGGTGGCCAGCGCGGCGCCGGTACGGGAGTTCCCCAGCACTCGGCCCGGCCGGTAGAGATCGATGGGGATGCCTCGCTCGCGGCCCAGCTCGACCAGCCGCTCGGCCGCCCACTTGGTCTGCGCGTAGCCGGTGACCAGGCGTCCCGCGTCGGCGATCGGGTCGCTCTCGCCGATGACCGTGCGGCCGTCGTTCGGTATGCCCCAGATGCCGTACGTCGAGACGTGGTGCACCGGCGTGAGCCGGCCCCGGCAGGCCAGCCTCAGGATTTCCTCGGTGCCCACCAGGTTCGCGGGGCGCAACTGGTCGTAGGTGTAGCTGAAGTTGACCCGGGCTCCGTTGTTGTAAATGCCGTCGAGCAGCTCGCCCAGCGCGTCGAACGTCCGCTCCTCCAGGCCGAACAGCGGCTTCTCCAGGTCGCCGGGTACCAGCGTGACCCTCGTGTCGGCCTCCGCCGGCCACGTCAGGTAGCGCTCGTAGTTCGCCCTGATCCGGCGCAGGCCGTCTTCCGGGCCGGCGCACCGGACCAGGCAGTGCACCGTGGCCTCGGTGCGGCGCAGCAACTCGTCCAGCAGATGGGCGCCGAGGAAGCCGGTGGCGCCGGTGAGCAGAACGTGTCGCTGCCCGGCCCTCACCGCCGGCACCTCGGTGGGAGGCTGGATGGCCGGGTCCAGGCCGACGTCGCCGCGCAGCCAGGCCGGGTCGGTCGCATCGCCGCTCGCGACGGAGCCGCGATCCGCGTCCTTCGGGATACCGGAATCGGCGCCGATGTGCTCGCGGGAGAATTCGGAGTACAGGAGTTCACTCCAGTCGGCGAGCGTGCTGTGTTCGAACAGCTGACTGGCCTTGATACTGAGGCCGAGCCTGCGCTTGCACTGCCGCACCACGTCCATGACCATCAGCGAGTCCAGGCCGTACTCCAGCACGTCCTGATCGGCAGCGATGGCGCCCGGCTCGACGCCGGCGACCTCGGCGACAGTCTCCCGGATGTACGTGGCGAGGCGCGCCCTGCGTTCGTCGCGGGTACTCCCGGTCAGTTCCTCGACGAGGGAGTCCCTCCCCCCACTCCGAACGTCGCTCCCCTCGTCGGGCACGATGGTACGAAACAGGGGCCGCTCGATCCTGGCCTCCATGACGGACTTGTAGACGGACCAGTCCACCGCGCAGATCACCTGGTGGGCGCGGTCCGAGGCGAGCAGCCCGCCGAGCAGGTGCAGGCACTGCTCGCCGGAGAGCGGGTACAGGCCGGTGGAGGTGAGGAACGCCATCACCTCTTCGTCGAAGAGGCTGGAGTCCAGCTCCCACGGCCCCCAGGCCACGGTGAGCGCCGGCAGTCCCTCGGTCCTGCGCTGGTGAGCCAGGCCCTCCAGAAAGGCGTTGCCGGCCGCGTAACTCGCCAGATGCTGCGAACCCCAGGTGGCGGCGATGGAGGAGAACCCGAGGAAGAAGTCCAGCTCGGCGCCGCGCGAGAGCTGATGGAGCAACCAGCCGCCGATCACCTTCGGCCGCCAGACCTTGCGGTAGTCGGCCGTGTCCACGTCCTTGAGGAACTGGGGCAGTGAAACGCCGGCCGCATGCACGACGCCGCGCAGCGGCAGCGGGTGGCGCCCCAACTCCTGGAAGACCCCGAGCATGGCCGCCTCGTCGGCCACGTCGGCGGTGACCACCATGACCTCGGTGCCGAGCCGTTCCAGTTCCCGGACGGCCTTCACCCGGGCGCGTACGGAGGCCGGCAGGCGCGACGACCACTCGGAGCGGTCCGGCAGCGGGGTGCGTCCGAGCAGCACAAGCCGTCCGGCGCCGGCCCGCGCCAGCCACTCGGAGAGCGCCAGACCGATGGCACCGAAAGCACCTGTGATCAAGTACGTGCCGTCGGGGCGCACGCTGGGGGCGCGGCGCTGTTCGGACGAATCGGCCCGCTGAGGTACCAGCCGTGGCACGTGGACGTCGGCGCCACGCAGTGCCTGCTCGTCCTCCTGCGCGGTCCGTCCCATCGCCGCAATCAGCCGGTCGGCGTCCGCCGGGCTCTCCCACGGATCCAGGTCGATGGCACCGCCCCAGCGCTCGGGGCTCTCCAGGGCGATGACCCGGCCGAGCCCCCAGAGCGTGTGGGCCGCCGCGTTGTGCACCTCGCTGCCGGGGCCGACGGGCATGGCGCCACGGGTCACGACGGTCAGCCTGGTCCGGGCGCAGTCGTTCCGTTCGGCGAGTTCCTTGAGAAGCGCGACGGTGAGCAACTCGCCCCGCGCGGCATACTCCTCCAGGCGCCACGCGTCGGCGTGGTCGAGGCGGGGCGCGTCGAGGCCGGTCAACAAGACGATGCGGCCGGGACGCCGGACCGTGGCACACCAGTCGGCCAACGCCGCGCGCACGCCCTCCTCGTCGGGGACGCAGCCGTCGGCGACACCGCTCACCGGCGGTGCGGTGACGGCAACCTGGGCTCCAAGATCGCGCAGCGCGGCGGCGAACCGCTCGGCCAGGCCGCCGGCGCCGCCGTCGGAGACCAGCAGAAAGCCCTCGCCGGTCAGGCCCTCCTGGTCGATGCCGTCGGCGGGGACCGTGGTGTCCCAGGTGACGTCGTACGTCAGCTCGTTCGTGTCTCGCCAGGGCGCCGGCGCGGCGGCCGGCTCCACCGCGGCGAACCGTGCGCGGCCGCCGCCGAGATAGCCGCCGCCGGTGTCGAAAAGGTCGACGTCGGCGCGGTACCGGCCGACCGCGGTGCGCCGCACCTGAACCCGCAGGTGGCGGACCTCTTCCGGCGAGAAACACGTCAGGCCCTGCACGCGGCGCATCACGATTGCCTCGGTCGGGTTCTCGGACTCGGCCTGCACGGCCTGGCTGCCGACGGCGGCCAGCGTGTCGAGCAGGGTGATCCAGTCGGGCGCGTCGTCGAGCGTGGCCAGCACGCCGTCGACACCATGCCGAAGCTCGCGCGGGGCCCTGGGCGGCGTCTCCTGTCCGGCGCTCAGGACCGTGGGGTACGCCGCCGTGTCGAGCGTCGGCGCCGCGGTCAGCGTCCGCGTCAACCGGGCCGTGTCGAGCCTGCGGCGCAGGACGACTCGGGCATGCAGCCGCCAGCCGGCTCCCGCCCGCTCCTCGTGCGCGGAGATGCTGCGGTACTCGCAGCGGACGTGACCGTCGCCGCCCTCCGTGACAACGAGCTGCACGGTACGTTCCTCGTCCGGCGCCAACGGCTCGGTGAGTTCGGCCTCGGCGACGGTACTGAACCGACCGCCCAGGCAGTCTTCGGTGGCCGCGAGCGCTATGGCGACCAGAGTACCGAGCGGTAGGTGCGACAGGCCGTTGGCGTCCGCACGGGCCTCCGACGACCAGTGCTCGTCGGCGGTGGCGAGCTCGTAGGTGGGTACCGCACTCGCGATGCGGCGCAGACCGGGGAGGGGGCCGCTGATGGGTTCCGCCGCGCCGGCGACGGGGGACACCGACGCGACGGAGGTCTCGGGGGCTGCGTGTACCTCGTCGAACCAGTACGAGTCGCCCTGCCAGGGGGTGGTCGGCAACGGGACCCGACGGACGCGCGCCCCTTCGTGGAACGCTTCCCAGTCGACGTTCGCCCCGCGCAGCCGCAGCGTGCCGACCGCCTGCCGCACCCGCCGCCGGGCGTCGTCGCCGCGCCGCAGGATGGGCACGAACGTGGCGTCGTCGCCCAGGCAGCGGCGCCCCAGCGAGGTGAGGACGGGAGCGGGGCCGATCTCGCAGAACGTCTGGAAGCCGTCCTTGTGCAGGGCCGTGACCGTGTCGGCGAAGCGGACCGCGCCCAAGGCGTGCCGCACCCAGTACTCGGGGCCGACCTCGGCATCGGTCCAGTACTTCCCCGTGAGGTCGGACACCAGCGGCAGCTTCGGTTTGGCGTAGGAGAGCGACCGAAGCGTTTCGCGGAACCCCTCCACCATCGGAACGAGCAGCGGCGAGTGGAAGGCATGCGACACGGTGAGCCTGCGGCCCTTGACGCCTTGGCTCTCCAGCAGGGCGCACACGGCGCTCACGTCGGCGTCGGCACCGGAGAGCACCACCTCGTCGGGCGCGTTGACGGCGGCGACCGACACGGTGTCGGAGTAGGACCCGGCGGCGGCACGGGCGGTCGCCTCGTCACAGCGCAGGGCAACCATCACGCCGCCGGCCGGCAGCGCGGCCATCAGGCGTGCCCGCGTCACCACCAGCCGTGCGGCATCGGTGACGGAGAAGACGCCGGCAACGCAGGCCGCCGCGATCTCGCCCACGCTGTGCCCGGCGAGCGCGGCCGGCGCGGGACCCCAGGCCATCAGCAACTTGGCGAGCGCGTACTCCAGCGCGAACAGCGCCGGCTGGGTGTAGCGGGTGTCGTCGATGGAGGTGTCCTGGCCGTCGACGGGCCGGACGACATCGCGCAGCGGACGGTCCAGCCATGCGTCGAGCGCTCGCTCAGCCTCCTCATAGGCGGCGGCGAAGGCCGGCTCGGCCAGCAGTTCCTGTCCCATGCCGGCGTACTGGGCACCCTGGCCGGTGAACAGCCAGGCGGCCTTGCGGTGCTTGTACGGCGGGAGAGTGCCGGTCGCGAGGGCGGGGCTCGTGCGGCCCTGGGCGTAGACATCCAGCTGGTCGGCCAGCTCGTCGACCGAGCCGACGACGGCGGCGAGACCGTTGATCTGCCGCGCACGCCCGACGTGTGTGGTCCAGCACAGGTCGGCGAGGTTCAGGCTGGGTTCGCGGCGCAGGTGACGTACGTACCGAGAGGCGAGTTCGCGCAGTGCGGGCTCGGTGCGGGCCGATGCCAGGAACAGTCCGTACGGGGAGGTGTTCGCCGCGTCGCCGCCCGAATCGTCGTCGGTCCGGGGAGGCGGTGAGGTGACGACGGCGTGCGCGTTGGTGCCCGAGACCCCGAAACTGCTGACACCCCCGACGCGTGTCTCGCCGCGTTCCGGCCAGGCGCGCAGCTCCCCGGTGACCTCCACCTTGAGGCGGTCCCAGGCGATGTTGGGGTTGGGCTCGTTGAAGTGCAGGCTGGGCGGTATCTCGCCGTGCTGGAGAGCGAGCACCAGTTTGATCAGGCCCGCCACCCCGGCGGCAGGCTCCAAGTGGCCGATGTTCGTCTTGACCGTACCCACCAGAAGCGGCGCGTCGTCGGCCCGGCCCCGGCCGAGGACCGCGTCCAGGGCGCGCAGTTCGATCGGGTCGCCGAGCGAGGTGCCGGTGCCGTGCGCCTCCACGTAGTCCATCTGGTGCGGTTCGACGCCCGCCTGTGCCAGGGCGGCGCGCAGCATGTCCTGCTGGGCGGCGGGGTTGGGCACGGTCAGGCCGCTGGAGCGGCCGTCGTGGTTGACCGCCGTGCCCCGTACGACGCCGAGGACGTGGTCGCCGTCCACGAGCGCGTCCGCAAGACGGCGCAGGACCACCACGGCGGCGCCCTCGCCACGCGCGTACCCGTCCGCGTCCGCGGAGAAGCTCTTGCAGCGCCCGTCCGGGGACAGCGCACGGAACTTGCTCATCAGTACAAAGCCGTAGGGCGCCAGCATCAGATTCACACCGCCGGCCAGTGCCATGTCGCACTGCCGCAGCCGCAGCGCCTGGCACGCGTCATGCAGAGCGACCAGGGAGGAGGAGCAGGCCGTGTCGAGCACCTGGCTCGGTCCGCGCAGACCGAGCGCGTAGGAGATGCGTCCGGCCAGGAAGCTGGGTTCACCGACCAGTTGGTAGGCGTCGATGTCCTTGACGTCGCCGATCTGCTGGCGCAGCCGCACGTAGTCGGTGGTACTGATACCGAGGTAGACGCCGGTCCGGCTGCCGTCGAGGGCGTCCGGCGCGTAGCCGGCGCGCTCCAGTGCCTCCCAGGTCACCTCGAGCGCGATGCGGTGCTGTGGATCCATGCCGCGTGCCTCGCGGGGCGTGATGCCGAACACCTCGGGTTCGAAGCGGTCGACCCGGTCTATGAATCCGCCGCGGACCGTGTACGCCTTGCCCGGCGCATCGGGGTCGGCGTCGTAGACGGACTGCGCGTCCGCACGGTCGCCGGGAAACTCCGATGTCGCGTCCACGCCGTGGCGCAGCAGGTCCCAGAAGTCCTCGGGGGTGTTCGCGCCGCCGGGGAATCTGCAGCCCATGCCGACGAGCGCGACGGGCTCGTCGAGCCACGCGTCGCGGCTGGTGGCGAGACGCCGCTCCAGCCGCTCGATGGTGCGCACCGCGGTCACGAGATGCTTACGGTAATCGGGGTCCTTGGACTGGCCTTGCATCGTCATAACACCTCGTTCAGCAGAGCCTCGGAGCGGGCAATCCGGTCCAGCAAGCGGTTGGCGAGATCGTCGTCGGACAGCTCGGCAAGGCCGTCGTCCTGGTCCTCCTCCGGCTCGGTGAACGTCTCGGGCGGCACGGCAACGGGTTCCGCGGACGGTGCCCGAGGCGCGACAGCCGCCACCGGCTCGGTGTCCACCAGGTCCACGAGGTCGAGGAGATGGCCGGCGAGCGCACGGGAGGTGGGCTGCTCGAACGTGAGGGTGGGCTCCAACTCGACGGCCAGCAGCCGGCCCAGCTGTTCCATCAGTGCCACCGCCATCACCGAGTCCAGGCCCAGTTCGAAGAACCCTGTGTCGGGATCGACATCGGCGCCGGTCGGCTCGCCGAGCACCTCGGCAACGGCTGCCAGCACCCTGGTCAGCATCAGCTCCGGCCGCGACTCGACGGGCAGCGAGTGCACTTCGGCAGCAAGCGGCGCCACAAGACCGGCGGCCGGGCCGGTATCCGCGGCGGGCACCGGCCGCGGTTCGGCGGGAGCTGGACCGGGTGCCGGGGCCTTGCCGGCGGTTCGGTCGTCGTCGATCCAGTGCCGCCGCAGTTGCCAGGCGTAGGCCGGCAACGAGACGACCGGCCGACGGCCCCCGAGCAGCGCGGTGAAGTCGACGCGGCAGCCCCGTACATGGAGTTCGGCCATGTGGTGCGCCGGCAGTTCCTGGACCTCTCCGCCGGCCGCGGCGGCCTCCGCGGCGGAAGGGCCGACCGGCTCGGCGGTGGTCAACGCGGCCGCCGCCGAGCCGTCGAGAGCGACGCCGAGCACGGTTTCGATGCCGCGTTCACCGAGCGCTCGGGCAACTTCAGGCCGCCAGGCACCGCTGCGGCCGGCCGACGGCGGGGTCCAGACGGCCGGCGTCGCCGATGAGTCGTCGGCGGCCACGGAGTCGAGGTGTACGGCGCAGCCGGGTGTCCCGGTCAGCCGCACGTCCGAGCGGCCGGCGACGGCCCGCACGGCGGCGCGCTCGTCGAGCAGGCCGCCCGCGCAGGCCGCGCCGATCTCGCCGATGCCGCGACCGACGACGGCGGTCGGGCGCACGCCATGGGCCCGCCACAGCGCGGTGAGCGCGAGGTGTGCAGCGAGCACCCCGAGCGGGTCGGTGATCGGGCCGGCGCCCGTGCCTTCGTACAGCGCCGCCCGTGCCGAGCGGCCGAGGAGCGCCCGTGCCTCGACATCCACCGTGTCCAACGCGGCGGCGAAGGCCGGTTCCGTGGCCCCCCAGTACCGCCACGGCAGCGCGGGCACGTCCTCGGTGTAGACCAGCGCGAACGGCCGGTCCTCCCCCGGCACCGTGCTCCCCTCGTGCACGTGGGGCGCCAGGACGGCTGGGCTGTCCGCAGCGCGGTCAGCGTACGCGGCCAGCGCGGCGCCCAGTTCGGCAGCCGTGTGGCCGACGAGCGCCAGACGGTGCTCCAGGTGGCTGCGGCGGGCCCCCGCCGTGTGACACACGTCGGCCACGGTCGCGGCATCCGCGCCGCTGAGGCGGGCGCGCATCCGGCCGGCTGCGACGCGCAACGCGGGCTCGGCAGCGGCGGAGAGCGCGAGCACCAACGGGCGGTGCCCGTCCGGCGGTGCCGGGGCGGCCACGGAACCGGCGCTTTCGAGCACGACGTGGGCGTTGGTGCCGGTGAAGCCGAAGGCACTGACGCCTGCGAGCCGAGGACCTTCCGGCCAGTCCCGGCGCCGCGTGGTGACCTGTACGGGCAGCGTCGACCAGTCCACCTGCCGGTTCGGTTCGCTGAGGTGAAGGTGGGCCGGGATGGCGCCATGGTGCAGGGCGAGCGCGGTCTTGATCAGGCCGGCAATGCCGGCCGCCGCCTCCAAGTGCCCGATGTTGGTCTTGACCGAGCCGGTGAGCAGTGGCTTGTCGGCGGGTCGACCGGCGCCCAAGGCGCCTGCCAGCGCGCCGAGTTCGATACCGTCGCCGAGCCGGGTGCCGGTTCCGTGGGCCTCCACGTACGCCACGTCCGCGGGCTCGACGCCGGACCGGGCCAGCGCGTCGGTGATCACCTCTTCCTGGGCCTCGCCGCTGGGGACGGTCAGGCCGCCACTGGCGCCGTTGTGGTTGACGGCGCTGCCGCGCAGCACCGCGTACACGCGGTCGCCGTCCGCCCGGGCCTGAGCGAGGGTCTTCAACACGACGGCGCCCGCGCCCTCGCCGCGCCCGTATCCGTCGGCGTCGGCGGAGAACGTCTTGCAGCGCCCGTCCGGGGACAGTGCGCCGGCCGCCGACATCGCCAGGTAGACACTGGGGTTGGTGATGACGTTGGAGCCGCCGGCGACGGCCAGTCGTGCCTCACCGGCGCGCAGTGCCTGGCAGGCCAGGTGTACGGCGGTCAACGAGGACGCGCACGCGGTGTCCACCGCGATGCTCGGGCCTCGTACACCGAGGAAGTAGGAAAGCCGGCCCGCAGTACCGGAGAAGGAGTTGCCGGTGCCGTAGTAGGTGTCGATGTTCTCGTTCTCGCGCGTGACCAACTGCATGTAGTCGGTGGTGTTGAGCCCGACGTACAGGCCGACACGTGAGCCGGACAGCTCGTCGACGCGCACGCCCGCGTCGTCCAGGGCTTCGTACGCGACCTGGAGGAACAACCTCTGCTGCGGGTCCATGCTGCGGGCCTCGCGGGCCGAGACGTGGAAGAAGGCGTTGTCGAAACCGTCGATCCGGTCCAGGAACGAGCCGCGCCGGGTGGCGATCCTGCCGGGGGTGACCGGGCCTTCGGCGAGCATGGCCTCCGCGTCGAAACGGTCGCTCGGGACGTCCGAACTGGCATCCACACCGTCGGTGAGCAGCCGCCAGAACGCGTCCGGGCTGTCCGCGCCCGGCAGTCGGCAGCCGAGCCCGACGACGGCGATCGGCTCAGCGGCCGCATGACGGGGCGCAGCCGTTTCGACGCGAGACCCGGCGGACCGAGCGGCCTCCGACGGGGACATCGCGGTGGGCGCGGTGACGGGCGCCGGTTCGGGCCGCGGTTCGGCCGCCGGCCCGGGTTCCGGGCCGGCTTGCGGAACGTGGGCCGGTTCGTCGTCGCCGATCAGTGTCGCTATGTGGTCGGCGAGCTGGGTGATGGTGGGGTACCGGAGTCCGGCCGCTTCATCAAGGGTGATGTCGAACTTCCGCTCGACGGCCCGTATGAAATCGTTGAGCGAGAACGAGTCCATACCAAGCTCGAAGAAGCCCCGCCGGCGCGGCACCCGGTGCTCGGAGCCCTGCCCGATGGCAGCGGTGTACAGGCGGCTGATCTCCACGGCGATCCGCTCGTGCCGGCCGGCTGCGGCACCCTGGCGGTCGGCTCCGGCCGGCTCCGGGGCCGCGGTCTGAGCCACCGGATCCGGCGCAGCGGTCGGAGCCGGTAAGGGAAGCTCGGCCCGCGCCTCGGCGGGTACCGGAACCGACGACACCGCCACCGCGCGGCCGACCGGGGACGCCGGCGTCGGCGATGCGGCCGACACGGGGGTGGTGTGCGCCGCGGGAGGCACGGAGGCCGTGGTGAGCGTGGTCACCGCCCTGCCGGCCGCGTCGTACAGGCGGACTTCGGCCGTAAGTCCTCCGTGCTCGGGCGATGTGCCGCCCTGCGCGCCACGGGCGACACCGGGGAGCCAGTACGAGTCCCCTGCCAGTGGCAGCGGCGGCAGCGGGAGGTAGCGCCGCCGCCCGATCACGCGCGGCCACTCCACGGGGACTCCCGCGACATGCAGGCCGGCCAGCGCACGGGCAAGGCTGTGGTCGGCAGATTCGCCGCGACGCAGTGAGGACACGACGGGGCCACCACGCCGTCGGTGCCGCAGCGCGGCCCGAAGTTGCCGATCGAGCACGGGGTCCGCGCTGATCTCGATGAACGCCGCATCGCACTCGGCGAGCAGGCGGTCCACGGCCGGCCAGAGCTGGACACGGTCGTACAGACCGCGCGCCCAGTACGCGGCGTCGGTGACCGGCGCGTCGAGCTCCGGGGCCACGCTGGACAGCAGGGTGATCTTCGAGGCGCGCGGGGCGAGGTGACCCAGCCGGCGCGCCAGGTTCTCGGCACGGGGGCGCATGGCCGGGGTATGGACAGCGTGCTCGCCGGACAGTGGCGTGCAGCGAACGCCGCGCGTCTCCAGCGCGGCGGTGACCCGGCGAACCGGCTCGGCCGGTCCCGAAACGACCACTGCGGAAGGTCCGTTGACCGCGGCGAGGAAGACCTCTCCCCCACGTTCGTCCAGGAACGGCCGCACCTCTGCTGCCGGGAGCTCGACGGCGACCGCCCGCGCGGAGCCCGTGGCGCCGAGCAGCAGGCGGCCACGGTGTACGACCAGTTCCGCGGCGTCGGGCAGGGTGAGCGTGCCCGCGACGACCGCGGCGCAGATCTCACCGGCGCCGTATCCGACCACGGCGTCCGGTGCGAGACCGTACGAGGACCACAGCCGCGACAGCCCCAGTTGAACGGCGAAGGCGATCGGCTGAGCGACGTCGAGGCCCGCCGATCCGCGGTCTTCGGCACGCCGCAGCTCGGTCATCAGCGACCAGTCCGCGTGTGCGGCGAAGAGCGCGTCGCACTCGTCGAGTGTCTCGGCGAAAACCGGATGGGCGTCGTACAGGTACGCGTCGAGACCGACGCCGGACGGCACCTGTGCACCGCTGTCCGGAAAAGCGTGCACGATCGCCCGGGCACCGCCGTCGATGGCGTCGCCCGTGATGACCGACGGCGCTTCCCGCCCGGCCAAGTGGGCGTCGAGCGCGTCGGCCAGTTCCGCACCCGTACGGCCGATGACGGCGACGCGGTGTTCGTGATGGCTACGGCGGGCGGCAGCGGTGTGCACCAGGTGCGGCAGCTCGGCCGTAGGCATCGTGCGGAGCCGGTCACGGTAGGCGGCGGCCTGGCTCCGTAGTGACACCTCCGTATGCCCGGAGACCGTGAGGATCGGCAGCGGACGGCCCTCCGGGGCCGACGGCCCCGCACCGGCGTACGGCGCTGCGGCTCGCGTGAGCGGGGGGCCCAGCAGAACGTGCGCGTTGGTGCCGGACAGACCGAAGGCGCTGACTCCGACCAGCGGTCGGTCACCCAGCGGGCGCAGCGGCGTGAGTTCCGTGGCGACCGCGAGACCGGACGCGGCCCAGTCGATCTGCGACGTGGGCCGGTCCAGGTTGATCTGCGGCGGGACGATGCCTCTGCGAGCCACCAGGACCGCCTTGAGCAGCCCGGCGATGCCGGCGGCCGAGTCCATGTGTCCGAAGTTGGCTTTGTGCGAGCCGACGAACAGCGGTCGTCCCGCCGGCCGCTCCGCGCCGATGACGGCGGCGAGCGCGCCCAGTTCCAACGGGTCACCCAGGGGAGTTCCCGTGCCGTGTGCCTCCACGTAGTCGACTTCGGCCGGCGTGCGGCCCGCGTCGCGCAGAGCGGTGCGCAACAGCTCCTGCTGCGCACCGGCGTTGGGCGCCGTGATGCCGGCGCTCCGGCCGTCGTGGTTGAGGGCACTGCCGTGGATGACGGCCCACACACGGTCGCCGTCCGCGACGGCGTCCGCGTAGCGCTTGAGCACCACGACGCCGCAGCCCTCACTCCGTGTCACACCGTCGGCCGAGGCGTCGAAAGGACGGCAGACACCGGTGGGCGACAGGGCCGAGACCTTGCTCATGAAGACGCCGAGTTCCGGAGTCAGCATCAGGTTGACGCCGCCGGCGAGCGCAGCGTCGCACTCGCCGCCTCGCAGCGCGCGGGTCGCCAGGTGTACGGCCGTCAGTGAGGAGGAACAGGCGGTGTTGAGCATCAGGGTCGGGCCGTGCAATCCGAAGGTGTAGGAGATGCGGCCGGAGCCGAAGCTGAACTCCTTGCCGCTGGCGTAGTAAGGACTGATCGCGTCCGTACCCGACGTCTTGGTGTGCAGAACGGTGTAGTCCATGGCGAGGATGCCCATGTAGACACCGGTGCGGCTGCCCTCCCAGCGCTCGCGCGGGATGCCTGAGTCCTCCATGGCCGCCCAGGACGCTTCGAGCAGCAGGCGCTGCTGCGGGTCGATCTCATGGGCCTCGCGTGGTGAGATGCCGAAGAAATCGGCGTCGAACCGGTCGATGCCAGGCAGGAAGGATCCCCGGGCGCAGTAACTGGTGCCCGGGTTGTGGGGATCGGGGTCGTGGAAGCGGTCGCCCCAGCGATCCTCGGGCACCTCGGTGACCGTGGTGCGGCTGCCCGAGATCAGAGTCCAGTAACCGTCCAGGTCCACCACTCCACCGGGGAACCGGCATCCCACCCCGACGATTGCGATGTCGGTCGGGGAGTCCTCGTGTCCGTGGCGCACCGGTGCTCCTCTCGCTGGGACCAGCTAGCGGACGGGCGGTTCAGCACGGTGAATTAATTCATCGGCGAATGAAGTCTACAGTCGATGAGTTCACTGTCAAGGCGCGACCAGGAGCCGTACACCGACGTGACGGGGCATGAGAGGCGGGCACCGCCGGGCCACCGAGGTGGCATCAATGAGCGACAACAGGCCGCTTGACAGCGGGAGTTGACCAGCCGATCCCGCTGCGGAGCTGCCGCGACAGAAAGACGCGGGGAACCCACCGACGCCGACGAGGACACCTTGCCGACCCGATCGGCTCGACAATTCAGCCTTCGGTTCCGCCGGGAATCACAGCAATGGGAATTAACTGACCCACCAGTTGGTACCCGTCAACGGAGTATGACCACCAGCATTTCCACAGAGTCGGCATACACGGGAGGGGATGTTCACAAGTCGTTCGCATATGTCCGCGCCTGGATGCGCTCAACAGGCTCCCACCCCATCACGCCGCCGCCCTCACTATCGGCGAACCGTGGTGCACTCACCAGCCCAGCAGGCTACTTGACGGTAGGTCCTGGACGCCCGATGAAGCGGGCTGACAGCGCGGGCTTTCCCTCTTCCATGCCGGGCGAACCGCGGCAAGTGCGACCGTGGCGTGAACCGCATCGCTTGTGAGATGCTCGCGATATATCGATTGCAGGACACACGAAATCGCACATTTCCAAGCGCGAATTGCTGGCCTGTCGGGGGTTCACCAGTGAAGTTAACCAACCGGATAACGTGCATCCGTTATGTACCTGGCGCGGGATTGATCGCCGGCGACGTAGCGGGCTGCCTGCATCTGCTCGACGACGACTTACAACCGCAAAAGTCCTCTCCGATGATCCACGAGGGTCGCCCGATCCGCAAGGTCATCGTACTGAACGACTACGCAGTGGGCATGGACGGGCGAGGCGATCTCGTGCAGTGGTCGCTCGACACCCTGGATATGACCAGCTACCTCGACCTGCGCGCCCTGGGTGCCGGACTCGGCCGCCCCGCGAGGGCCGACGCCATCGGCCTCACGACCTCCCCCGGCACCCCGTGGATGTCCCCGTGGGGCGGGCGGGTCTACACCGGCGACACGGTGGGCAACTTACTGGCCCTGGACGGCGCGTCCCTTTCATTGGAGGAGGTGCTTCCCCCGACCGGCGAGGGACCCGTCACCTCCCTGTGCTCGGACCATCCGAGCGTGCACGCGCTCGCCCACGGCACCAACGAGGTGTTCCTCGGCTCGTTGGCCACCATGGAGTTCTCCCGTGTTCCGGCCCTGGAACACGGCCGCGTCCGAAGCATCCACCACGACGCCCGCCACGACCGGTTCTGGGTGGTGGCAAATGACGAGACCGCCCCGTTCGGACAGCGCGATGCAGTGGTGCTGCTCACGATGGACGGCTCGGTGGAGTACACGATGCCGTTCTTCCGCTACGGCGTCGAGTTCCTGGAGTTCTCCCCGGACGGGGCCACCGTCTACGTGGGAAGCGCCGAAGGGGAACTGCAGGTCATCGGGAACAGCCGGAACCGTCTCAGATTGCGGGAGACCGTGACCGGCTTCCCTCACCAGCTGACGGACGCAACCGTCGGCGCGGACGGCAGTGTCTTCGTGCTCACGCTCTCCGGCGAACTCGTGCGCATAGACCCGGATCTGGACTGCGTTCAGTCGCGGGCACCGGTGCTGCGCCAGAGCGCCTACGACCTGTCGCTCGCGCCGGGCGAGGAAGACCGGTTGTACTGCGCCACCGACGACGGGGTCGCGTTACTTCGTCTTCTCCCCTCGGACCCGGGCAGAAGCCGGGTGACGGGCGCCAATGGCGGCGCGCCCAGGCTGAGCGAGACGGAACACCACGCCACCCGCTTCGGTGCGACCCGACGGGTCGTCGGGGTACCGAGCGGCTATGTCGGGATCGGCCAGAAGGGCGTGGTCTTCCGCTCGGACTGCACCGGCAAGTTGCTGTGGCACGTGGACCTCGACGACTTCGGCTTCTACCTGGCCGCCTCCACCGACCATCAGCGGCTGCTCGTGGCGACCGGCATCGGCGGTGTGGAACTGGACTCCGACACCGGCACCGAGATCGCGCGGCTCTCGCTGGACGGGGTGCCGCTGACCGCCTGCTCGTACGGCCCGACGGGCGAGCGAATCCTGGCCAACCAGAACGGCACGGTGTGCGCCTTCGCCGCCGACTCCGCCGACGAGCTGTGGTGGATCGAGACCAGTGAGCACATCCACCGCATCTCGTCGCAGGCAGACACCGTCTACGTCTGCGGTACCGGAGGACTCCTCGCGTTCCATCCTGGCGAGGGACGGCTCACGGGCTCCTGGGAGTGTGCCCCGTGCGTCCCCATCGCCGCGACCGTCACCATCAGCCGAGTGCACCTGGTCTGCGACAACGGCGAGTTGCACACCTACGACCTCGACGGCCGCCCGGTCGGTGTGGTGGGCCAGCTCATGGACCTGCCCCACGTCCTGGCCTCGCTCCCGAGCACAGGTGACGCCGCCTACCTGGTGGCCGGCGGAAGCGGCGGCTACCTGTCCACCTTCGCGGAGTCCCAGGTCGGTCCGCCGGTCCGACTGCGCGACACCTATCTCGCCCGCCGGTCCGGCCAGTCGTTCCAGCTCCATCTCAACTAGGCACTGAGCGTCCAGGGGCTGTGCGTCACGCCGTCGCCCACCGTCCCGCCCCGTCGGCCGGGTGCCCCAGGCAGGGCGGGACCGTGACGGTTTCATCGCCGCCGTAGCAAACAGGTCAATGACAGACATGAACGCAGAGGCTGAGGTCTGCGCCGTGATTCCACGCGGTACGGTCACACTCGTATACTTCCAGGGCTCTTGGGGGGTCCACGGTGCCGAACACATCACATGAGACGAGCCCGCCGTCTCCACGTCGTGCGACGGTGCGCGGCACGTCGAGCCCAGGCCGCGCCGGACGGCGCCCGGGCGAAACGCAGAGCCGTCAGGCGATTCTCCAGTCCGCCCGTGACCTCTTCGCCGAGCAGGGGTACGCGGGCACCACGGTACGTGCCATTGCCCGCAACGCCCGCGTCGACCCCGCCCTGGTCCACTACTTCTTCGCAAACAAAGAGGGCGTGTACGAGGCGGTGGTCCAGGACGCCGTCGGCCTCATGGACGTACTGGAGACGTTCATCCCCGGCAGCCGGGAGAAGCTGGCCAAGCGGCTGGTCCCGGCCTACCTGGAGCTGTGGGAGGGCGAGAACGGCGACTCGCTCGCGGCCATCTACCGCACCGCCATGGCCCGCGGCGTGAGCGACGGCCCCCTGGCCGCCGCCTTCAACCCGGATGAACTCATCGCCCAACTGGCCGATACACTGGGCGGGTTCGGGGCCCAGCTGCGCGCCGCCCTGATCCTGTCCCAGCTGCACGGCGTCGTGGTGCAGCGGCACATCCTGAAGGTCGACCCGCTCGCCTCCGCCAGTCTCAGGCAGCTGACGAACTGGCTGACCCCTTCGATCGACTCCCTGGCCAATCCCTGACGGAGCGTCAGAGAACGCCGTCCGTGCGCTACTGGCAGTGCAGCCGGAAGGCCTGACCACTGCCCCGGCGCAGATACGTGTCACGCACCCGGGTGGGCGGACCGTCCGACCCCACCCGGTGGTTCGACAGATAGCCTCCCCGGCCGCCGATCACCAGATGCGGCTCGCCGGACGCCGACCGGGCGGACACCAAGGTCCTCGGCACGTCCGGCAGGTTGTCCACCACACCTAGCCGCGTGCCCGTAGCCCGGTCGTACGTGTACATCTCACCGTCCGCGGTGGCCACATGGACCTGGCCGTCGGCGACGAGCGCCACGGTCGCGTTGCGGAGGTCGCCGCCCCAACTACGGTTTATCTCACTGCAGTCGGCCGACATCTCCAGCAAGCGCTCGGCGGTGAGCACGTAGACGGTCCCGTCCTGGGGCCAGATGTGCCGGGGGGCGGACGCCACGTCCAACCGCCACAACTCGGTCCCGGTGTCCGGGGCACAGGCGCACAGCACTCCCTCGTTGTTGGCGAGGATCCGTTCATCGCCAAGGCCGTAGGCGGCCGCCGAGAGCGGCACCCCGTCGAGCGAGAGCTGGTGGAGTCGCCTGCCCGTCTCGACACACAGTTCCAGTGCGCCGACCCCGGTGGCGACCAGGACTCGACCAGAGTCGCCCGAGACGGCGAGCCCGACGCCGAAGTCGTCGAGCGGGGTCTGCCAGAGGAGTTCACCGTGGTCATCAGCGCGGAAGACCACCTCCCTCTGGCCGAGGCCCACATAGCCACCCGGCACCGCCGCGAGGTCGCGGATCATTCCGAAGTTGAGGTCGTGATGGTCCATCTGGACGAGTGCGAATCCACCACGGGGCGCCTCACGGGGCTCGATGACAGCGACTCCGTCGTCCGTGCCGCAGTACGACCGGTCCTGACGATTCATCGCGGGCGTCATGGTCCAGGCACCCTGGCGCAGTACCGGAGCCCGCGACTGAACGCACTGGACATCCGGGTCGACCTTTACCAGCTCGCCGGAGAGAGACAGCACGAAGAGGCTGCCGTCCGTCCCGACGGTGAGGTCCGTGAGCTGGTGAGGGAAACCACCGACGGTCCTGGCGAGAGTGGGTCTCTCCTCGGTGTTCTCCAGAATGTGGAGTACTCCCTCACGTCCGCCGGCGTAGGCGACAGAGAAATCCGGGGAGAACTCCAGGAAGTCCACCTGGTAGCGGGAGAAGGGAAAACTGTAGTCGAGTGAGCCCTGCGGAGACACGAGGGCGACGCCCACCGGAAGGCCCGGCCATGCGTCGGAATTCCGTCCAACGGCCCAGAACCGGTCATGGCGGCCGTCGTAATGGACGTGCTGGACGTCTGCGGCGGTGACAGCGGAGAGATCGTTTCCGGCGGGCAGCGGCAAGGTCAGCGCCCTTTGGACGGAGAAGGACTCGATGCCCACGACGAGCTGACGCCCGGCCCTGTCATGCGTGTAGAGACGCCCGTGGCACACAGTCAGCTCATGGTTGCCGACGAGTCCCGGCCACTGCTCGGCGGGGGCGTCGAAGAGAGTCTCGTCGACCCGCACGGGCAGGGAGTCGACGAGGTCCAGCGTGCGCGCCGCCCACCTGGTGAGGTTTCCCAGCCGATCCCTGCCCACGACCCAGCCGTGGATCGAGACGAGACAACGGATCGGCTGACCGCCGCCGACCGCCGTGGACGACTGCTGTATCCGCAGGTCGTCATCCAGCAGATGCACTCTTCCCGAGATGTCACCGGCCAACAACCCGAGTCCATCCACGTAGTGGACACACGTGATGCGGTTGGTCAATCTCACTGGTAATCCACCTCGGCCTACGCACGTGCTATGACGGCGTCCCCATGGGCCACCCCGACGGACACCGCGGGTGGCCGCACGCCCGGCCGGCGGTCCTCCACCGGACCGGACGAGCGACGCAGCGGTGGTGGTGATGCTGTTCTTCCGACCTGGACCTAGTGCAGCTTCACCGGCAGCGACTCCAGTCGTTGGAGGAAGTTCAGCGGACGGTGGCACACCTGCTCCAGCGGAACGGCCGGCTCCAGGTTGGGGAAGCGCCGCAGCAGGGTGGCGAAGGCCACCTCTCCCTCGAGGCGGGCCAGCCGGGCACCCAGACAGTAGTGGACTCCCCCGCCGAAGGCCATGTGCGGGTTGTCCTCGCGGGTCACGTCGAGCTTCTCGGGGCAGCTGAACCTACCGCTGTCCCGGTTGCCCGCCGCCAGATTCAGAATGACCAGTGCCCCCTTGGGAATCGTCGTACCGTCGACCGTCACGTCCCTGGTGACATGCCGGAAAATACCAGGAACCGGCGGTGGGTCGAACCGCAGCAACTCATCGATGGCGGGCGCCACCAGATCCGGGTTCTCACGGAGCTTGGCAAGCTGCTCCGGGTTCTCCAGTAGACGCAGCATGCCGCCGCTGATCATGTAGATGCTGGTCTCATGGCCCGCAGTGAGCAGTTGCAGGCCCATGGCCGGCAGTTCGGGCTCGCTCAGCATCCCCTCGTCCGCCGCCTGCACCATGGCGGTGAACACGTCGTCCCCGGGGTTGGCCCGCTTGTCCGCGAGTTTCGCGATGATGAAGCCCTTCAACGCCTCAATGGCGTCCTTGCCCTCCTGAGGGCTCTGAGCACCCGTCAGCTTGGTCACCAGAGCGCCGTAGTACGGGATGTCCTCGTGCGGCACTCCGAGCAGTTCACAGATCACGCCGACCGGGAGGGGGAAGGCGTAGTCCTCGACCAGATCCACCGAGGGCCGCTTCTCGAGGTCGTCGAGCAGTTCGTCGGCGAGCTGCTGGATCCGCGGACGCAGACTGTCGATCCGGCTGGCGCTGAATGCGCGAACCACCAGCTTGCGCATCCGACTGTGGTCGGGAGGGTCCCGGTTGATCATGGTGTGCTTCAGCATCACATCCTTGCGGATGAGTGCCTGGCTGTTCTGGATGTTCTCGTCCTGCACCGCATTGTGCACCTGGCTGCTGAAGGTCTCCCAGTCGCTCAGCGCCGCCTCGATGTCGTCGTACCCGGTGATCCACCAGGACACGGTTCCGTCAGGCAGCCTGATCTGGTGGACGGAGCCCTCGGCACGCAGCTCCTCGAAGAAGGGGTAGGGGTCGTTGGCGAAGCTGGGTGGGATACTTCGCGCGCCCTCTGCGTGAGGACACTTCTTTTGGGCCTCAGACGTCATGTCGCTCCATTCCCGCAATCCTTGACGGAGTCGTTCACTTGGCCTTCGCACGCCGGCGGGCCTTGAAGATCTCGCTGACGGGGTTGAAATTGCCCGGGGCGAATCGGCGGCCCAGGAAGTACGTGAGGCCCTCGTGGACCAGTCGGCCGACCTCAGGAGGTGCGTCGGACTTGGCCCACTTGAGCATGCTGACGACCTTGTTCGGGGTCACATGAATGCAGCGGTTGAGCGGTTCGCCCGCGCCCAGGGCCGGTGGCAGGAAATCGGCTGTGCGCAGCGATTCCATGATCGACTGGGCGGCGATCCTCGGCGCCAGTGTGCCGTTGTGCACCTGGCGGAGTTGTTCGCTGGCATTCGCGAAAAGCTGGCGGGCAGGCTGGTACTCGGCCAGCGTCCCGCGCACGGCGTGGCGTTCGTAGTCCTCCAGGATGAACCGGTCGCCCGTCTCCAAGTATCGGCCGAAAGCCCGGTTTATCTCGAAGTTGGACAGCCGCTGATTGACGGACCACACCCGGAACCAGGCATCCCACAAGTCGTAGTGCTTCCAGGACGTGTACGCGTTGGCGACCAGGTCGTCATTGAAGTCGAGGAGGCCCTGCTCCAGTTCCTCGACCAGTTTGAAGCGCTCCACTGCGAAGTCGTCCTCGCGAACGGCCTCGATCAGCCGCCAGCCCAACGCGTTGATGATCTCGAAGGTGTTCGCGAGACCGCGCGAGAACAGCGCGTCGATGAAGCCGGAGGCATGAGCGGTCAGACACCAGCGGTATCCGACGGTCTGCTTGGAGGAGTACTGGAAGCGTCCGGTGGACACCCACTCCCTGACCGACCGCGCGCCCTCGAACTGCGGCGCGATGTCCGGGAACTTGGCGATGAACTGCCGGAACTCCTCCTCCGGCGTCATGTCCTGCGGCTTGGGGTGGGTCCGCGGATCGAGGCTCAGCCCGACACTCACCAGCGGATTCCGCGCCTTCGCGTGGTTGTTGAACGGAATGACCCAGATCCAGCCGCCGTCGAAGATGTGGTGAAGCGTGCCCTGGCTCCACGGCATCACATTCGCGTGGGTACCGTGCGGGACAAGGGACTCGTACGGCTTGACATTGATCATGTGGGTGAAGAGCGTCCTGGCGTTGTGGCGCAGACGTGAGGGCTGCTCCCGCAGGTCCATCTTGTCGGCCAGCGGCGAGCGGAAACCACTGGCGTCCACCACGAAGCGGGTCCGCCAGGTCTCACCGGCCGCCGAGGTCAGGGTCGCACCGTTGTCGTCGATGTCGACGTCGGTGACACTGACCCGCTGGCGGACGGTGGCTCCGTAGCGGACCGCCACGGAGAGCATCCAGGCGTCGACGTCCTGCCGGAAGAAGTGGTTCTCCGTGTTGATGATTCCCGGCAAGGGCAGTTCGTTGGCCTCCGCCGGCTCCTGCGACCGGCCTTCCCGGTGGTAGAGAAAGCCGAAATTCCGCTTGATTCCGCTGGCCGGGGACACCCGGCGCTGCACTCCCTCGAAGGAGGCCAGCTCCTCGATCTCCGGCACGTCGTACCGCTTGGCCACCATGTGCATGAGCATCGAGGTGTGAGGGATCGTCGACTCGCCCACCGCGAACCGGGGGTGCGTCCCGGCGTCGAGCAGGAGAACGTCGAGTCCGGCCCGGGACAGGATCGAGGCGAGGACCGTACCGGCGATGCCGGAACCGATGATCGTCACGTCCGACGTCGGTTGTTCGTGTGCGTGCGACGCAGCTTCTTCCATGAAGTCCCTGCTTTCTCCGGTTGACTTGGGTGGTGTCGCACCTGCTGCGAGGTACGGCCGACCCAACTGTCATCGGGTGGCCTCGGGCTTTGCATGAGCCCAGCGACAACACCGTGCGGACGCCTCCGCGCGGGCACGTGATTCAGGGCCTGCGCGAACGTCCCGGCAGGATCTGATCCTTGAGGAGGCCATGTAATTAATCGCTCGCTTGATTTCTCGTCGAGCCTAGCCCTGAGAGTTAATCAGGTCAATAATTCACGGTGGCACCATGGAGCCAACCTGAGGAAGGAGGTCCGATGACGACTGCGGAGAACAACCAAGTGGTGATCGTCGGAGCTGGTCCCGGTGGTCTGCTGCTGGCCTGCGAACTGGCCCTCGCCGGCGTCCACTGCACCGTGCTCGAACGTCGGGACGGCAGGTCCGTCACATCCCGCGCCACCGGACTGCAGCCCCGCACACTGGAGTTACTAGCGATGCGTGGCCTGGTCGGTGAGTTCCTCAAGCAGGGGAACCCACGTGACCACTATCGACTGACGGTGGGGCGAGCCCGCATCGACCTGACCCATCTCGACACCGCCTATCAGCAGTTGGGTATCTGCCGACAGAGCGTCACGGAGGGAATCCTGGAGGAACGCGCACTCTCGCTCGGTGTCATCGTCCACCGCGGCGTCAAGGTCGTGGACGTCCGCCAGTCCGCCGACTCGGTGCTGGTCAGGGCGGACGAGCACGGCACGCCACGGGAGTTCGGTGCCTCATGGCTGGTGGGGTTCGACGGCGTACGAAGCACCGTACGCGAGGCCGCCGGCATCGACTTCCCCGGCAAGACCTACCCGTACAACGTGATGGCCGGCGACATGCGGCTCACCCGTATCCCCGAGGACGGCATGCTGGTCAAGGTCGCCCGAGAGGGCATGGTCGTCGCCATCGACTTCGGCGACGGTACCTGGCGCATGGGAGCCGTCGATCGCAGGCCGCCGCGACCGGTCGACGAACCCGCCGATCTGGAAGAGCTGCGAGACATGCTCACCCGGATCTTCGGCTACGACCTGCATCCCTACGACGCCACGTACACCGCCCGATTCCGCTTTCACAACCGTCACGCGGCCCGCTACCGCCAGGGGCGGATCCTCATCGGCGGCGACGCCGCCCACACCCACGCCCCCCTGGGCGCCCAGGGTCTCAACATCAGCTGCCAGGACGCAGTCAACCTCGGGTGGAAACTCGCCTCCGTGATCCGGCACAACGCCCCCGAGTCACTGCTCGACACCTACGAGCAGGAGCGCCGCCCCATCGCCAACCGGGTACTCAAGGCCACCGACCGGGGCATGCACGCCATGATGTCACCGGCCCTGCCCGTCCGTGCCATCCGGCGTGTGATGGTGCCGACCGTCACCACCCTGCCGTTCACCCACCGCCTGCTCGCCGGCCAGATCTCCAATCTGGCGTTCTCCTATCCGCCGAAGGACGGCGGCGAGCACGCCGACCTCGTCGGCAAGCGGCTCCCCGACACCCCTGTCGCGCACGAGGACGGCTCGCTCCGACCGCTGTTCGACCTCTTCCGCTCCGGCCGCTTCGTGCTCCTGGACCAGACGCGAGGCTCGGCCAAGCCTGTGCACGAACAGTGGCAGGACCAGGTCATGGCCGTCGCCGTACGACTGGAGGGCCCCCCGGAGGTCGCCTCGCACGACCTCATCCTCAGCCGTCCGGACGGTTATTGCGCCTGGGCGGGCAGCCGTTCCGACACGGAGGGGCTGCGCGCCGCACTGCAGCGCTGGTGCGGACCGGCCCCGGTGACCGCCGGGACCTGATCGTACGTAGGGCCGGTCCTGCCCGGCGACGCTCACGGAGGTATGCGCCTCCTCTCCGCCGCCCCGGCCACCAGATCGGGCTACGGCTCCAGGAAGAGGTTCTCCATGATGCCGGGCAGCTTCCGGTCCCGGCCGGGGAAGCTTTGGCCCGCGGTCTTGTACGGTCCCCGGAGTTCCTCGATGTCAGCGGTGAGGTAGCGCTGGATCGTCGGGGCGAAGATGTCGATCATCTGCTGGTTGTCCATGGAGGCCAGCGGCTCCAGCTTGATGATGTACCGGATGACGGCGATGCCGACGAACTGGCTGCCGATGAGTGTCGCCCGCAGCTCCGGCTGAGCCGTGTCGATGCCGCCCACCACCGGCCGGATCACGTTCTCCCGGATGAAGCTCGCCATGAGATGCCCGGCCTCGTCGTTGGACACTGCCGAGCGCACCACCATCAGCATCTGCTCCCGAGTGACCGGGTCCTGCCACAGGCTCATGTAGCCGCTCAGGAAGCGCATGCCCAACTCGTCCCTGGGCCCCGGCAGTACGACCTGGTCCAGGACACTGGAGACCCGGTAGACGTCCTGGATGGCGGCCAGGAACACGCCTTCCTTGTTCTCGAAGAAGTGGTGGATCAACGCTGTGTTGACCTCAGCCTCACCGGCGATGTCGCGCATCTTGGCCGTACTGTAGCTGCGTTCGGAAAAAACCCGGCGTGCCGCCCTCAGAATGGCTTCTCGGGTTCCGCTGTTTCCCGGACGGCGTCCCGTTCGACCGCTGACGCCTGCGCGTGCGTGTACACCCGAGGAGTGCTGCGGCTCCTCCCGGTCGTTCGCGGCGAGTGAATCCACTGGCGCTGACTCCCTCCACTCACGGGTCGGGGGGATGGGCCCTGCTGACCAGATCAGGACTACCCCAAGTAGTACCCGGCCCGGTGGCCCGGTTGCGCCGTTCGGGGCACATGAGCACGGTCACCGGACGCACGGAGAACGAGTCCCCGCCAGGTGCCGACACGGCCCAGACCGGGGAACCTCCTGGTGCCACACGAGCGTGCGCACACCGAACCAGCGCGACTGGGACAGCCCTGTACCGTCATCCGGCCAAAACCGGATGACGCCAAGCAGAAAGAATAGACGAGCCCGCCGGAGAACGATCCGGCGGGGTCTCCTCTTAATCGTCAGCCGGCCGTCTCACGCGAGAGTTCGACCTCCTTCACGGGAGCTGGTTCCCCGTCGCCCACCGGCTCTGCAGCGGACCCCCGGGCGCCGAACAGCAGGCCGGTGACACCGAGACCGGCCCACACCAGCAGTACGGCCAGCGGTACGCCGACAGCCGCACCGTCGAAGAAGGCTGTGCCTCGCAGCAGGTTGCCGCCTGCGCCCGGGGGCAGCATCTGCCCGATCCAGCCCGCCGGCTCGGGCAGCATCTCCGGGGCCGACGAGACGCCCGCGAAGGGATTGCCCATGAACACCATGAGCAACGAGACGGCCACCATGCCGCTTCGGCCGACCACCGCGGCGGATCCGGCCGACATCACCGAGATGACGAAGACCGTCAGGCCCATCACCGACGCGTTGGCCACCCAGTTGCCACCCACGATACCGAGCCAGGACTGAACGATCAGGCCGGCGCACACGCCCGACAGCGCTGCGGCGCCGATCAGGCTTCCCAGCTGAAGCAGGCCCGGCTTGCTGAGCATGACGATCAGGATCGCGCTGAGCACGCCGGTGAGGACCAGCGGCAGCACCGAAGAGGAGAAGCCCGTAGCCAGCGGGTCCTGGGGGTCAGCCGCCACCACGTCGACGGTCCGCGCCGTGGCGTCCTTGCCTCCGATCTTCTTTGCGAGCCCGTTGCCGACCTCGATGACGACCCGTGAAACGGGCACGCTGGCCGCCGTGGCGGTGAGCGTGGTGACTCCCTGCGGAGACACCACGAACGCGCCGTAGACGTCCCGGTCACGGATCGCCTCTCGCGCCGCGTCCTCACTGTCGTAGCTGTGCACGTCGAAGGCGTCACCCCTTTGGAGACCGCTTGTCAGTTTGTCCGCCCCCGGCATGGACGCCACCACTGCGACCGGGAGGTCGCGAGGTGCCAGCCGGGAGGAGGACCACGCGAACGCGGACAGGGCCATGGTCACGATGACGGGGACAAGCACCACACCCACCATCAGGCGCCGCAAGGACGCCGAATCCGGAGAGGCCATTACAACTCCTAGAAAAACGAACGCTCGATTACGTGACGGTGAGTGTGCACCCGTGCGTGAGCCGTCGTCAACCCGGGAGGAGGGGGCGCACTCGCCGAGGGTCCCGATTCCGGACACGGCGCCCCGGCGCCCGAAATTCGCGGGCACTCCGACCGCTCGGCCCACCATGAACAGGCCTGCTCCCGGCAGCCCGTGATCGCGTCGGTGCCGCACACCCACACACCCACGGAGTCGAGCGAGACCCGCCACTCCGGCTTGACGGTGCCTCACGCACAGGTACACACTCGTCTTCTAATCGAGCGTTCGTTTTTCTTGAAGTCAGGCGCGGTCAGCCGTGCACACCGGGACGTATCGAGCACACGCTGACTGCCATTCAGGAACCTTTCGTCCGGAAAGGGTTGCCATGACCACAGCGTCCGCTCAGGACGAACTCGCCGCCCGCCGCTCCCAACCCGTCCGCCGCGACGCGGACGCGTCACCTGCCCGAGGACCACAAACGTCCCGCGCCGGTTCTCAGCGGCACCCATCCACACAGGTGAAGCCATAACCGACTTCGCCGTGACCGTCACCCTCTGCCTGATGTCCGCCGTCACGTACGCGGGCGGCGCGGTGCTCCAGGAACGGGTCGCGGCAGCAGTCGAAGTTCACGCCTACGCCCCGCTGCGCCGCCCTCTGTGGTGGGCGGCCGTCGCCCTCAACGGCCTGGGCGCCGCCCTGCACGTGGTCGCGCTCGCCTTCGGACCACTGAGCCTGGTACAGCCGCTGGGGGCGCTGACCATTGTCTTCGCGCTGCCGATGGCGGCCGCCTTGGTGGGTGGGCAGATCGGGGCCACGGCCTGGTACGGCGCGGTCATGGCATCGGTGGGACTTGCCGGGTTGCTCGCACTGACGGGGACGGATTCGTCCAAGCAGGCTTTGAGCGGAAGCGAAAGCCTTTTGGTGGGCCTTGTGGCGAGCGGCACCGTGGCCGCGCTGACGGCCGCGGCGCTTCTCGTGCGCCGGTATCCCGTGGCCCGGGCCGTCCTCCTGGCGGGGGCGGCAGGGGTGGCCTCCGGGATCGCGTCGGTGTTCGTGAAGACGATCGCAGTGGACTTCACCCGAGCGGGCTTGTGGGCACAGCTGCCCAACCTCCTGACAATCGCGGTGTTCGCCGTGGCGGGGCTGCTACTGTCTCAGGCCTCCTTTCGCGGGGTAGGGTTGGCCGCCCCGCTGGCTACGGTGACCGTGATGAATTCCGTGGCGGCGGCGACTGTGGGGGTCACTCTGTTCGAGGAGAGCTTCCGGTACGGAGCCACCGGGACGGCGGCGGCTCTGGGGTGCGGGGTGATCGCCGCCGGCGGAGTGATCCTGCTGACCACCCAGCGGTTCCGGCATGCCTCCGGCACAGCGGCAGTCTGCTGAAGACGAGCCGAGTGGAGCACGAGCTGGCAGAGAGTAACGGCCGGCTCTGTCGAAAACGCTCCCAGTGAGACATCGAGGAGTTCTCCGCCCGAGGCGACTCGCGACCGCACAGTCCGGACACGCCATCCTCGACTCGCGGGTGGCGATGCCATGACCCTGTTGGTGATCTTGTCGGGGTGGCGGGGGCGGCGCGGGTGGCGTGTCCGAGGGCAGCCGGGCGGATCAGTTGCTGCAGGTGATGCTGGACCGCTTGGTGGCGGCCGTGCCGCTCAAGGGGGGTGGGGTCGACAGCGTACTGAGGCCACTCATGTCCTGGCCGCGGTGCCGCGGTTGAGTCGGTTGGAGCTGGTGGGCGAGAGTGTGCGGGCTGCGCTGGAGGAGATCACCGAGGCGATCCCCGCTGGTTGCTGCCGTTGATCGAGCCCGCGTGGGCCACCGTGCCGCAGGTCGGCCGACTCATCAGCGCGGCCACCTCGCCAGCACTGCCAACTCTGGGAAGAATCTGGGGAGAACGAGCGCGGTGCTGGTCAGAAGCGCGGACGGCCGTATAGACGCAGGTCAGTGCCTCTGGGCAACTTCATTCCGAAGGTGCCCTGGAGCGTGGGTCGGGTCGTGAACACGGGGAACTCCTCACTGCGGGACGGGCCTGCGGCCTGCGGATCGCGAACTGCGGATCGCGGACTGCGGATCGCGGACTGCGGACTGCGGGGCAGGTTCCGGACCGCGGGCCAGGACGTCCGGCGATGGTACGCAGACTGCCGTTACGGGCGGTCCGAGGGCTGCCAGGCCGTCGTCCCGAGGACGTTCTCCGGGCCGATGTCGAGCGGGTACGGCGGCCGTACGGTCACCGTGTCGTCGCCCTTCTTCGGGGCCACGCGGAGGTACACGCCGCTGGTGTTGTTCATCCGCCAGTACAGGGCCGCGTGTGCGGACTGCCCGGGGGCGAGCGTCAGCGGCCGGGGGCCGGGATCCTCCGGAGCCATGGACACCTGGTCCGTGCCCTCGACGGTCCGCACGCCCGGGAAGGGATCACCCGACGAGTCCAGGACGGTGATGGCCGGATAGCCGTTCAACTTGCGCGGTTCGTCGGCGCAGTTGGTGACGTCGAGGCCCATCGCGCGCAGCCCCATCACCGCGTCGCCCTGATCGGCCGCGAAGCGCAGACCGGACTCGGGGCAGCCCTCCGTCTGCTGACCGGGGACGGTCGGGGAGGGGGTCGGGGAGGGTTCGGAGGTCACGGGCCCGGGTGTGGGTGAGGGCGGTACCACCGCGAGGGACGGCGTCGGCGTGGGCGTGCGTTCGGGGTTCCTCTCCCGGTCCAGTTCGGCGGAGAGCCCGCACCCGCTCGCCCCCAGCACCGGTGCCACCGCCAACAGGCAGACGAGGGCGGCACTGCGGAACGGCCTGGCTCGTGTCGCGATCACCCGCCGATCATCACACGAGCCCCCGGCAAAGGCCCTCACTCCGCCCGTCCTCGTGCGGCGACCAGCCCCGACTCGTAGGCGAACACGACCAGTTGGGCGCGGTCGCGGGCGCCCAGTTTGGTCATCGCGCGGCTGATGTGGGTCTTGGCGGTGAAGGGGCTGATGACCATGTGGGCGGCGATCTCCTCGTTGGTGAGGCCGCGGGCGGCGAGCGCGGTGACCTCCCGCTCCCGGCGGGTCAGGCACTCCAGGCCCGGCGCCTTCGCCCGGTCCGGCGGCCGGGACACGAACTCCCCGATCAGCGTGCGGGTGACGGACGGCGACAGCAGGGCCTCGCCGCGCGTGACGACCTCGATGGCCTGGAGCAGATCCGCGGGCTCGGTGTCCTTGAGCAGGAAGCCGCTGGCCCCGGCCCGCAGCGCCTCGAAGACGTACTCGTCGAGGCCGTAGTTGGTCAGCATCACCACGCGCACGCTTGAGAGCCGTGGGTCGGCGGCGATGCGGCGGGTCGCCTCGATGCCCGTCATCACCGGCATCTGCACGTCGACGAGGGCGATGTCCGGCACATGCTCGCGCACCAGCGCCACGCCCTGCTCGCCGTCGGCCGCCTCACCGACCACCTCGATGCCGTCCTCGGCGTCCAGGAGGGCCCGGAACCCGGCCCGCATGAGCGCCTGGTCGTCGATGAGCGCGACCCGGATCACGCGTGCTCCAGCGGCAGGCCGGCCCGTACCGAGAAGCCGCCCTCTTCGCGCGGGGCGGCACGCAGGGTGCCGCCGAGCGCCGTGACGCGTTCGCGCATGCCGGTGAGCCCGATGCCCTCGGCGGGCGGACAGGACGGTTCGGCGGTTCCGTCGTCGTCGACGCGTATCGTCAACTCACCTTCTCCATAGTCGAGTCGCACGGCGATCCTGGCGGGTCCCGCGTGTCTTGCGGCGTTCGTGAGGGCTTCCTGGACGATGCGGTACGCGGCACGGTCCACGGTCGCCGCCAGCGGGCGCTCGCGGCCCGTCACGGTCAGATCGACGGCGAGACCGGCCGCGCGGGCCCGCTCCACGAGCAGCGCGGGCGTGCCGGTCGGCTCGTCGGTGCGCAGGATGTCCAGCGTGGCCCGCAGTTCGCGCATGGCCTCCCCGCCGGCCTCCTGGATGGCGAGCAGGGCAGGAGGTATCTCCTCGCCGCGCTTGCGCGCGAGATGGACGGCGACGCCCGCCTGGAGCTTGACGATGGAGATGCTGTGGGTCAGGGAGTCGTGCAACTCCCTCGCTATGCGCAGGCGTTCCTCCCCCGCACGGCGCAGGGCCGCCTCCTCGCGGGTGCGCTCGGCCTCCAGGGCGCGCTGTTCGGTCTGGCGCAGATACGCCTGCCAGTTGCGGCCCGCGAGGCCGCTGACCACGGCGCACAGGAACCAGCCCGCGAGCAGCGCGGTCCGTTCGACGGTGCTGTGCGTGACCGGGCCCGCCGCGAGATACGCGCCGAGGAACACGGCGCCCGCGACCGCGCCGACGGCCCGGTGTCCCGCCTGCGCCGCGAGGTGGACGGCGGTCACCACGGGCAGGGCGGCCACCGGCCCCGGCCGCGCGTGCAGCGCGTGGGCGCTGAGGGCCGCGGTGGTCAGGGCGAGCACCACCTGGGGTGCCTTGCGGTACGCGGCCAGGGCGAGCGAGCCGGCCACGATCAGCGCGAGGTCGAGCGCGGTGGTGTCCTGGTCGAGGGCCGCCGAGGACACGGTGACGGCGCCGATCACGACGGCGATTGCCACGTCGGCGAGCCGCTTGAGGAGTGCCTGGTCCGCGCTCATGTCCGTACCGTAGACCGCCGGACGGACAGCGGCGTCAGCCCTGTGGACAACTCCGGCACTACTCCCCCCGCAGTAGTGGGAGGTGCCGGGCGGTCGGGCCGGCGCACCGCCAACTGCCTCCGGCCGTACGACGCGTGGGGGTGTCCCGGCGAGCCAGGGTTCTCCCCATGACCGCAGCCTTCCTGACCGCGCCGTTCACGACCGCGCCGTTCCGTCACACCGAACCCCTGCCGCCCAGGTCCGCCACCGGCCGCACCGCGGAGGTGTACCGGCAGCTCGCGGAGGACTTCGGCATCGAGAGCGCCTCCACCTTCGTCGTGCTGTCCTCCTCGCCCGGACTGATGGCCGCCGCCTGGGCGCTGATGCGGGAGTCGCTGCTCGCGGGCGAGGGCAGCCGCACCGGAAAGGAGCTGGCCGCGTTCGGGGTGTCCCGGGCCAACAAGTGCCCGTTCTGCGTGGACGCGCACACGCTCCTGCTGCACGCCACCGGCGACCACGCCCTCGCGGAGCGCCTGGCCCGCGGGAAGGCCCCGGAGAGGGAGATCCAGGCGCGCATGGTCGCCTGGGGCGAGGCGACCCGGGTCCCGGGCAGCGCGGAACTCACCCCGCTGCCCTTCTTCGTCCGGCACACCGCCGCGTACGTGGGCACCGCCCTGGCCTTCCACTTCATCAACCGGATCGTCTCGGCCCTGCTGACCGAGAACCTGCTGCCGGGCAACGTCCAGCGGTTCAGGTCGGTCCGCAGCCTCGTCGGGCGTTCCGTGGCGAAGACCGTGCGCCGCCGCCTCGTCCCGGGCACGAGCCTCGCCCTCCTCGACGGCGCCGCGGGCGCCGGCCCGGCCTGGGCGGCCGGAACGACGGTCGGTCCGGCCTACGCGGCACTGCGGGCCGCGGCCATGGCGGGCTCCTCGCTGCTGACCGAGGCCGACCAGAACCTCGTACGGGACACGGTCGCGGTCTGGGACGGCACGCATCAGCCGGTGGTCTGGGACGCCCTGCCCGCACGCGCGGACCGGCCCGGGGCGCGGCTGGCGCTGCTGGCCGCGCTGGCTCCGTACCGGATCACCGACGAGGACGTGGCCGCCTGGAAGAAGCCGCCGTTCACGGACCACTGCCTGGTCGAGCTGATCGCGTACGGGGCGTTCACCGCCGTGGACCGTATCGAGCGCGCGCTGCCCCTCCAGGCCGCCGTAGGCGACTCGGCACGTGACTCGGCACGTCGAGTGACCCGGTAAGTACTGTCACCGCCCGGACACGGGCAGGCACGGAGCGAGTTCGCACTTCCGCCCCACAGCCACGCGTGTGACACTGGCGTCCCGTCCGCAGTGCGGACCCCTCCGCACCGTCCCCCACGAAATGTGCGCCGTGCGATCTCTTCCTCTCGCTCTCACCGCGCGTCTGGCGCCGGTCGTCGTGCTCGCCACGGCGGGCTGGGCGCTGTCGTCCGGGCCGCTCGCCGCGACTCCGGCAACGGAGAAGAAGGCCGCCCCCGACGGCGAGAGATCCCCGTCGGCGCCCGCGACCGCCGCGGCGGTCCGCACCTACCGCGACTCCCCCGCGCCCTGCGAGGGCATCACGAAGAAGACGGTGACCGCGCTGGTGCCGGGCGCCAAGACGGCCGGCAAGGAGATCCCGTCGACCGACGAGTCGCTGCGCCGCACCTGTTCCTGGAACGCGCTCAAGTCGTTCGACTACCGCTGGCTGGACATCTCGTACGAAATCAAGAAATCGGACGAGACCGCTCTCGCCGCGTACAAGCAGCGCACCACGGAGAAGAGCGGCGGCGGTGAGGTCCCCGGCGTCGGCGACGAGGCCTACTCGGTGGTGAACCTCACCACCGACGACAAGCAGCAGACACGCGAGGGCATGGTGATCGTCCGCGCGTCCAACGCCCTGGTGGTCGTCACGTACAACGGCAGCGACTTCGAGTCGAAGAAGGCGCCCGGTACGGACGAGATCAACAAGGGCGCGATCAAGGCCGCCAAGGAGGGGATGGCCGCGCTGGAGGCCGCCCAGTAGCGGGCGGCTCCCGGCGCGGCCGGACCGCCGTCAGGCGGCCTTGTGCAGGGACTGCTCCCGTTCGGCCCGTGCCACGGGTGCCATCAGGGCGACGTACAGGACGAGCGACGAGGCGACGCCGACCGCCCATCCGTAGTCCGCGAGCGGCTTGAGGAACGGGATGAGTCCGTCGACGGGGAACGGGCCGAGCTTCACGCCCTTCGCGTCGACGGTCGAGTACGAGCCGCCGACAGCCAGGACACCGCCGACCACGAAGGCCAGCACCGCCCGCCAGTTCCAGCCGTTCGTGTACCAGTAGCGTCCGCCGGGCGTGTAGAGGTCCGCGAGGTGCAGGACCGTACGGCGGACGATCCAGTAGTCGGCGATCAGGATGCCCGCGACCGTACCGAGCAGCCCGCCGACCACCCCGAGCCAGGTGAAGATGTAGAACTCCGGGGTGGAGATCAGCTTCCAGGGGAAGATCAGGATGCCGATGACACCCGTGATGAGCGCTCCGGTACGGAAGTTGATGAACTTCGGCGCCAGGTTGGACAGGTCGTACGCCGGTGAGACCACGTTCGCCGCGATGTTCACGGAGATCGTGGCGATCAGCACGATGAAGAGCGCGAAGAGCAGTCCGAAGGCGCTGTCCGTCTTCGCGGCGAGGGCGACCGGGTCCCAGATGGCCTCTCCGTAGACGGCCTCCGAGCCGGAGGTGACGAGCACGGCGAGGATCGCGAAGAGCGTCATCGTCGTCGGCAATCCGAGGCTCTGCCCCCAGGTCTGCGCCTTCTGGCTGGCGCCGAAGCGGGTGAAGTCGGGGATGTTGAGGGACAGCGTCGCCCAGAAGCCGATCATGCCCATCAGGGCCGGGAAGAAGACCGTCCAGAAGTCGGGGCCCCAGCCGAGCTTCGAGGGCTGGTCGAGCAGCGCGCCGAAGCCGTCGGCCTTGACGGCGATCCAGATCAACAGCACGAACGCGCCGACGATCACGACGGGCGCGGCCCAGTTCTCGAAGCGCCGCAGGAAGTCCATACCGCGGTAGATGATCGCGATCTGCACGGCCCAGAACAGCAGGAAGCACAGCCACAGCGGCCAGGGGTTGCCGGCGATCTGTCCGGCCTTCTCCCACTCCCCGCCGGTCAGCTTGGAGCCGAGGGCGAAGATGCCGCTGCCGCCGATCCAGGTCTGGATGCCGAACCAGCCGCAGGCCACGGCCGCCCGGATCAGCGCCGGGATGTTGGCCCCGCGCAGCCCGAAGGAGGCACGGGCCAGCACGGGGAAGGGGATGCCGTACTTGGGTCCGGCGTGTCCGGTGGCCAGCATCGGCAGCAGCACGATGACGTTGGCGAGCGCGATCGTGAAGACGGCCTGCTTCCAGTCCATCCCGAGGGCGACCAGGCCGGAGGCCAGGGTCCAGCTGGGAATGCAGTGCGCCATGGAGATCCACAGCGCCGCGAAGTTGTACGTCGTCCACTTGCGTTCGGCGACCGGGACGGGACGCAGGTCCTCGTTGGCGAAGGGACTGCTCTCGGGGAAGGCTCCGGGGCGGAGTTCGATCCGCCCCTCGGTGTCGGTGAACTGGGTTATCGGTGGCCCTGTGGGGACGGTTTCGGTCATGAGCAGGCCAATCAATGAGGCGGGACGGGAAAGGCCGTGCGGGTGGAGTTCTCAGGGCGCAGTCAACAGTTGACGGCGGAGGGTGACCGTCAACGGTTGACTGCGGGAATGACCGTCGATCCGTACGCTTCGATGACCTCCTCCTGCGCGTCGTGCATGTCGTACAGGGCGAACTGGTCGACGCCCAGCTCCCGCAGGGCGTTCAGCTTCGCGATGTGCTGCTCGGCCGTGCCGATCAGACAGAACCGGTCGACGATCTCGTCCGGCACGAACTGGGTGTCGGGGTTTCCGCTGCGCCCGTGGTGGGAGTAGTCGTAGCCCTCGCGGGACTTGATGTAGTCGGTGAGTTCGTCGGGGACGGCGGCGGAGTGCTCGCCGTACTTGGAGACGAGGTCGGCGACGTGGTTGCCGACCATGCCGCCGAACCAGCGGCACTGCTCCCGCGCGTGGGCGAGCGCCTCGGGCGAGTCGTCCTCGGTGACGTAGGCGGGCGCGGCCACACAGATCCTGACGTCGGCCGGGTCGCGTCCGGCCTCGGCCGCCGCCGTTCTCACCGCCTTGACCATGTACTCGGTGAGATACAGGTCGGCGAGCTGGAGGATGAAACCGTCCGCCTCCTCGCCGGTCATCTTCAGGGCCTTGGGCCCGTACGCGGCCATCCAGACGGGGAGTTCGGCGCCCGGCTTGATCCACGGGAACCTGATCACCGTGCCGCCGAGGTCGGCCTCGTCGCCGCGCCCCAGCGCCCGGATGACCTTCATGGCCTCACTGATCCGAGCGAGGGTGTTGGGCTTGCGGCCGGCCACGCGCATGGCCGAGTCGCCGCGTCCGATACCGCAGACCGTGCGGTTGCCGAACATGTCGTTGAGCGTGGCGAAGGTCGAGGCGGTGACCTCCCAGGTGCGGGTGCCCGGGTTCGTCACCATCGGGCCGACCTTGAGCTTCGTGGTGTGGGACAGGATCTGGCTGTAGATCACGAACGGCTCCTGCCAGAGCACGGCGGAGTCGAAGGTCCAGCCGTACGTGAAGCCGTTGCGCTCGGCCCGCTTCATCAGGCTGATGACGCGGGAGGCAGGTGGGTCTGTCTGCAGGACGAGTCCGAAGTCCATGGCGCCACTCCTGGTCGCTCGGAGAAGGGTTCAGAGGAGGTACTGACAGGTGGAGCGGGGGGTGTAACTGCCGTGCCCGGCGCGGCCGGTGAACTTCCGCTCGGTGATGACGTCCTCGCCGCGCGACAGGACCGTCTCGACGCGGCCGGTGGTGCGCCTGCCCTCGTACGCCGAGTAGTCGACGTTCATGTGATGGGTCTCGGCGGACATGATCTGCTCGGCGTGCGGGTCGTAGATGACGACGTCCGCGTCGGCGCCCGGCGCGATCGTCCCCTTCTTCGGGTACAGGCCGAACATCCGGGCCGGGGTCGCGCAGGCGATCTCGATCCAGCGGCGGCGCGAGATGTGCCCGTCGACCACGGCCTGGTGCAGCAGGTCCATCCGGTTCTCGACGCCCGGCAGACCGTTGGGGATCTTCGAGAAGTCGCCCCGGCCCAGCTCCTTCTGGCCCACGAAGCAGAAGGGGCAGTGGTCGGTGGAGACGACCTGGAGGTCGTTGGTGCGCAGGCCGCGCCACAGGGCGGCCTGGTGCTCCTTGGGCCGCAGCGGTGTCGAGCACACGTACTTCGCGCCCTCGAAGTCCGGCTCCGCGAGGTTGTCCGTCGACAGGAACAGGTACTGCGGACAGGTCTCGCCGAAGACGTTCAGGCCCTCGTCGCGGGCCCGCGCCAGCTCGGCGACGGCCTCCGTGGCCGAGACGTGCACGACGTACAGCGGGGCGCCGGCCACCTGGGCGAGCTTGATGGCGCGATGGGTCGCCTCGGCTTCGAGGAGGGCCTTGCGGACCTCGCCGTGGTAGCGGGGGTCGGTCTCGCCCCGGGCCAGCGCCTGCTCCACGAGCACGTCGATCGCGATGCCGTTCTCGGCGTGCATCATGATCAGGCCGCCGTTCTCGGCGGAGCGCTGCATGGCGCGCAGGATCTGGCCGTCGTCGCTGTAGAAGACGCCGGGGTAGGCCATGAACTGCTTGAAGGAGGTGACACCCTCCTCGACCAGCAGGTCCATCTCCTTGAGGGTGTCCTGGTTGACGTCAGAGACGATCATGTGGAAGCCGTAGTCGATGGCGCACTGGCCGTCGGCCTTGGCGTTCCAGGCGTCCAGGCCCTCGCGCAGGGAGCGTCCGACGCTCTGGACGGCGAAGTCGATGATCGTCGTCGTGCCGCCCCAGGCGGCGGCGCGGGTGCCGGTCTCGAAGGTGTCGGAGGCGAAGGTGCCGCCGAAGGGCAGTTCCATGTGGGTGTGGGCGTCGACGCCGCCCGGGATCACGTACTTGCCGGTGGCGTCGATGGTCCGCTCGGCGGTCCAGGCCTCGGCTGCGGGGGTGCCGGTCGCGGCGATCGCGGCGATGCGGGTGTCCTCGATGAGGACGTCCGCGTGCAGTTCGTCTGATGCGGTGATCACCAGGCCGCCGCGGATGACTGTACGAGTACTCATGTGTTCCTCTCCTGTCTGTCCCGACGGGGACCCCCGGGGTGGGGCAGTCGACACAGTGCGGGTCGCGTGTGGCTGGTCGCGCAGTTCCCCGCGCCCCTTACGGGGCCCCGGCCGGGGAGACCTTCACGGGGCCGTCAGGGGGCCGTACGCGTCCGGGCGGCGGTCCCGGTAGAACTGCCAGCGGTCCCGGACCGTGCGGAGTTTCTCCATGTCCAGGTCGCGGACGACGAGTTCGGGCTCCTTGTCGCTCGCCACCTCTCCGACGAACTGTGCTTCCGGGTCCACGAAGTACGAGGTCCCGTAGAAGTCGTTGGAGCCCAGTTCCTCCACGCCCACGCGGTTGATGGCGCCCACGAAGTACTCGTTGGCGACGGCCGCCGCAGGCTGCTCCAACTGCCAGAGGTAGGCGGACAGTCCGCGCGAGGTGGCCGACGGGTTGAACACGATCTCGGCCCCGGCCAGCCCGAGGGCACGCCAGCCCTCCGGGAAGTGCCGGTCGTAGCAGATGTAGACGCCGACCTTGCCGACCGCGGTGTCGAAGACCGGCCAACCGCTGTTGCCGGGACGGAAGTAGAACTTCTCCCAGAAGCCCTCGACCTGGGGGATGTGGTGCTTGCGGTACTTGCCGAGGTACGAGCCGTCGGCGTCGATCACCGCCGAGGTGTTGTAGAGGACGCCGGGCTGCTCCTCCTCGTACATCGGCAGGACGAGGACGATGCCCGACTCCGCTGCCAGGGACTGGAACCGGCGGACGATCGGGCCCTCGGGGATCTGCTCGGCGTACTCGTAGAACGCCTTGTCCTGGACCTGGCAGAAGTACGGGCCGTAGAACAGCTCCTGGAAGCACAGGACTTGGGCGCCCTGAGCGGCCGCGTCCCGGACCGCCTGCTCGTGGACCTGGATCATCGACTCCTTGTCGCCCGTCCATGCGGTCTGGAAGACGGCGGCGCGGATCACTCTGCTCATCGGGACCTCCGGTCGCTGGGTGTGCCGCGAGCCTAGGAAGCCTTGACGGGGACTTTGAGTTGCAGCGTGTCACGTCTGCGGGCGTGTGGCGTTCCACGGTGTCACCCTTGCGAAGGCTCATGTTTCACCACCGTTTTCCCAGGTCGTTCCATGTTTCAGCGTTGTTGCGCGTCGTGCGCGAGGAGGGCGATGTGGATGGAGGCGGCCTGTTCGAAGTCGTCGAGGTCGACCCCGAGCCGCGCCTCTATGGACTCAAGCCGCCGGTACAGCGCGGGCCGCGAGACATGGTGGAGCTGTGCGGTACGCGACTTGTTGCGGCCGGTGGCCAGATACGTCCGCAGCACCGGCAGCAGCTCCGCCTCCGCGTCGGCGCCGCACAGCAGCCCGTCCAACTCCCGTTCCGCGAAGGACTGGACGTGCGGGTCATCGCGCAACAGCCGTACCAGCCCGCGCAGATGCACGTCCCTCAGCCGCACCACGGCCGGCAGGTCCCGGTCGGCCGGGCTCTCGGCCACCGAGTCGGCCACGTGCCGGGCCTCGCGCAGCCCCGCGGGCACGTCGTCCCACCCGGTCCGCGCGTCCGCTGCGGCGACGACGGCCGCGGACGCCCGCTCCCGTGGGACGCCGCCGTCCGGTTCCGTACGCAGCCGGGTGGCGAAGTGTGCGGCGAGGGCTTCGGCGTCCTGGTCCCTGGCGAGGCTCAGCAGGACGGCGGTGACCCCGTCGGCCAGTTCGGCGACGAGTCCGGGGAGCCCCAACAGCCGCAGTACGCGAGCGAGTTGAGTCGCGCCGACACCTCGTACGGCCAGCGGTACGAACGTCCGCCGGTTGACCGGCAGTCCGGCCGCGCGGGCCCGGGGCAGCAGATGCCGGGCCGGTACGGCTCCGGAGACGAGGTCGGTGAGCAGGCTCTGCGCGGACTGCTCCTCCCAGGAGTGCGCGGGGCCGCCGAGCATCCGGTGCAGGACGAGGGCCTCGGCGGCGCGGTCGGCGAGGAGCCGGCCGGTGGCGGTGTCGCCGCGGTAGCCGCAGAGCACGATGCGGCCCCAGCGCTCCCCGCGTCCGCCCAGTTCGGCGCGGACCCAGCCGTCGCCCTCGCTGCCGCCCGCCTGCCGCGCGATGCGCTCCCAGTCGCGCAGCACGTCGTCGACGGCGGACCGCTCCCCCGCCGTGGCGAGGACCCGGTGGGCGAGGTTGGTGACGACCACCGGGCAGGCGCTGTGGCCGGCGATCTCGTCGAGCAGCCGTTGCAGCGGGGCGCCCGTCGTGATGAGCCCGGTCAGCGCGGTCCGTACGGCCTCCGAGAGGCTGACGGCCGCGAACTTCCTTCGTACGAGACGGGACTGGACCTCTTCGGTGAGTTCGGCGAAGGGGAACGGGCGGTGCAGGACCACCATCGGCAGCCCGCACCGCTCGGCGGCCCGCCGCATCACCTCTGGCGGCGCGGGAAAGGCCCGGCCGAGTCCGAGGACGACGGCCGAGGCCTCCGCGCGGTGCAGGGAGCGGATGTACTCGGCCTGCGCCTCCCGGTCGCCCGCGAGCAGCACGCCGGTGGTGAGGACCATCTCGCCGCCGCTGAGCATCACCCCGACGTCGGCGGCCTCGGCGACATGCACCCAGCGCACGGGCCGGTCGAGCTGGCCCGCGCCCGCCACCACCTCGGGCTCTCCGGCGAGCACCCGTTCCAGGGCGAGGATCTGCCGGACCGACAGGGCGGGTTCCGAGGCGGTCGTCATCAGGGCGAACCTTCAATCTCGCGGTGCCGAACACTCCTCGGGGCCGGCTCCTGGTCTGAGTCGACTCCCGGTCGGAGCTGATTGCCGCTGCGAGTCGCCCGCAGCTCGGAGCCCGCTGCCGTCGCTCAGTGCCGCAGACCGCTCCGCAGGGCGCGCTCCAGCATCGCGGCGCCCTCCTCGGCCTCTGCGACGGTGAGGGACAGGGGCGGGGCGATCCGCAGGACGCTGGTGCTGTGCCCACCGCCCTTGCCGATGAGCAGGCCTTCCTCGCGGGCCGCTTCGAGCACGGCCGCCGCCGCGTCCGGATCGGCCTCGTCGGTGCCGGGTTTCACCAGTTCGACGCCGATCATGAGCCCGCGGCCCCGGACCTCCCGTACGCCCGGAAGCTGCTCGGCGACGGCCCGCAGCCGCTCGATGAGCAGTCCGCCGACCCTGCGGGCGTTGCCCTGGAGGTCGTGCTCCAGGAGGTACGTGAGGTTGGCGAGGCCCGCGGCCATGGTGACCTGGGTGCCGCCGAAGGTGGAGATGGAGTTGGAGTCGAGGCAGTTCATGATCTCGGCGCGGGCGACGACCCCGCCGATGGACATGCCGTTGCCGATGCCCTTGGCGAAGGTGAGGATGTCGGGCGGGCCGTGCTGCCCGTGGGCCTGCCAGCCCCAGAAGTGGTCGCCGGTCCGGCCCCAGCCGGTCTGCACCTCGTCGGCGATCCACAGGATGCCGCGCTCGGCGAGGACCTCGCGGAAGGCCGCGTACAGGCCGTCGGGCGGTGAGGTGAAGCCGCCGACGCCCTGGACGGGTTCGGCGATCAGTGCGGCGGGCGCGCGGACATGGCCGAGCAGGTCCTCCAGGTCGGCGACGCAGGCCGCGACGAAGCCGGCGTCGTCGAGATCCGCGTACGGGCCGCGGGTGCGGACGCCGCCGTGCACGTACAGGGTCTGGAGGGGTGACAGGCTGGTCGGTGACCAGCCCTTGTTGCCGGTGATGCCGACCGCGCTGAACGAACGCCCGTGGTAGCTGTTGCGCATCGCCAGGATCTGGTTGCTGCGGCGGTACGCGGTGGCCAGGAGCAGCGCCGTGTCGTTGGCCTCGGTGCCCGAGGTGGTGAAGAAGACGCGCGCGTCCGGGATGCCCGACAGCGTGGCGATCCGCTCGGCCAGGTCGACCATCGGCCGGTTGAGGTAGAGCGTGGAGGAGTGGTTGATGCGCCCGGCCTGCTCGCTGACGGCCTTCGTGACCTCGGGCAGGGCGTGGGCGGTCATCGTGGTGAGGATGCCGCCGAAGAAGTCGAGGTACTTGGTGCCCGCCGCGTCCCAGACGTGGCGGCCCTCGCCGTGGGTGATCTCCATCGGGTTCGCGTAGTAGAGGGCGAGCCAGTCGGGCAGAACGGCCCGGTGACGGCCCAGCAGGTCCTCGGTCACGGCTGCACCAGTCCTTCGTACGCGTCGGGGCGGCGGTCCCGGTAGAACGCCCACTGCTGCCGGACCTCGTCGATCAGGTCGAGGTCGAGGTCGCGGACGACGAGTTCCTCGCTCTTGTCGCTCGCGGGCTCGCCGACGAACTGGCCGCGCGGGTCGACGAAGTACGACGTCCCGTAGAAGTCGTTGTCCCCGTACTCCTCCTCGCCGACCCGGTTGATCGCGGCGATGAAGTACTCGTTGGCGACGGCGGCGGCCGGCTGTTCCAGCTGCCACAGGTGGGCGGACAGGCCGCGGGAGGTCGCCGACGGGTTGTAGACGAGCTGGGCGCCGTTCAGGCCGAGCTGGCGCCAGCCCTCCGGGAAGTGGCGGTCGTAGCAGATGTAGACGCCGACCTTGCCGACCGCGGTGTCGAAGACGGGCCAGCCGAGGTTGCCCGGTTTGAAGTAGTACTTCTCCCAGAAGCCCTTGACCTGGGGGATGTGGTGCTTGCGGTACTTGCCGAGGTACGTGCCGTCGGCGTCGACGACCGCGGCGGTGTTGAAGTAGAAGCCGGACTGTTCGACCTCGAAGACCGGGACCACGACGACCATGCCGGTCTCGCGGGCGAGTTCCCGCATCCGGGTGACGGTCGGGCCGTCCGGTACGGGTTCCGCCCAGCGGTAGTGCTCGGGCTCCTGGACCTGGCAGAAGTAGGGGGCGTTGAAGACTTCCTGGAATCCGATGATCCTCGCACCCTGACGGGCCGCCTCGCGGGCGTGCTCCTCGTGCTTGGCGACCATGGATGCGGTGTCGCCGGTCCAGGTGGCCTGGACCAGAGCGGCGCGTACGACGTTGGCCATGAGCTGCTCCTTCGACGTGACGTCAGAGAGCTTCTACGCCCGTAGACACGGGGCGTAGAGCCCTGAAAGTAAGCCTCGGCGCTGCCCTGGGCAAGACCATCGCCGTTAACCGGCGGAGTCGATCATGTTTCACACCCCTGTGGGTGAGCGGGACGGCGTGTCCCGCCTCAGGCCGTGTAGCCGGCCACGCGCAGGGCGTGGATCAGATCCCAGTAGCGCTGCTCCGAGACCTCGCGGGCCGCCTCCAGGAGGAGCGGGGCGAGGAACTGCGGGTCGGCGTCGATGCTGCGGGCGGCTTCCTCCGGGGTGCGGACGCGGACGTACGCGTCCAGCAGGGCGCGGACCTCGCGGTGCCGCCCCTCCTCGACGAGGCCCAGGACCGCCTCGCCTATCTCGGGGGCGGGGCGTGCGACGCCCTGCCGCAGCATCTGCCGGCCGTCCGCGGTGCGTCCGGCCGCCACCAGCGCGTCGGCCGCGGCGACCAGTCGGTCGGCGGGCAGTGAGACGGCCTCCCAGAGGAGGGAGGCCCAGTCCGCGTCGAGTCCGGCGCGGTGCAGTTCGGCGGCGAGGAGCGGGAAGCGGGCGGCGGGCCAGTGCGCGGCCTCGACCAGCACGGCGTGCGCCTCGCCGGTACGGCCTTCGCCCCGCAGCCGCACGAGCGTGGCGACGGTCTCGACGGTGGTCCGCCGCGCGTCGTCGTCCAGCGCCTCGCGCCGCGGCGCCCGCTGCCCACCGCCCGCCTCGGCACCGCCCGCGAACCGGGCACCCCGGGGGGTACGGTCCGCGCGCTGCGGCGCGGGCGGAACGGGAGTCACGGGGTTGCTCGCGTCCCCGGCCGGGCCGGTACCCGAGCCTGCGCCCGGGCCCGTGTTCGCGTCCGGGTCGCCGTCCGTGTTCGCGTCCGCCATGCCGGCGAAGCGGGCGCTGCCCCGGGCGCCTCCCCGCAGGCGGCGCTTGGAGCGCTGCTTGGGCGCGGGGGCCTCGGGAGGGACGGGGTGCTCGGCGGCTCCGTACACTTCGGGAGCTTCATGCGCTTCATACGCCTCATGCGCGTCGGGGGCTTCGTGCGCGTCCGGGTGGGCCGCCGCCTCCGGGTGGGCCGCCGCGTCCTGACGGGCGGCCCGGTCCGCGGAGGCGTCGCGCCAGAGGCCGGGCCAGTCGTCCTCGTCCGGCGCCGGACGCTGTACGCCCAGGCGCGGGGCGGCTGCCTGGGCGGCCGTTCGGCCGGGATCACGGCCGTCGTTCCCGCTCCGGGCGTGTCCGTCCATCGCCCGCCGGTCCAACTCGTCTATGCGGGACCGGATTTCGGTGCAACGGGCGGTCGCGCGGTCGTGGTCGTCGCGGGCCCAGGCGAGATCGAGGCGGAGGGAGTCGCTCTCCTCCTGGGTGGTGGCCGCGGGTAGTGAACGCCCCAGCTCCGAGAGGCGTTCGGCGGCGTAACGCTGTTCGCGCAGCATCACGTCGAGCCGGTCGCCGAGGGCGTCACGACCACCGGGCCGTGCGTCGTACGCGGCGAGGGAGGCGGTGTGCAGGGCCCTGGCCCGCTCGGTCTCCCGAGCCGCGGCCCGGTCGCCGTACTCGGCGCCCAGATCCTGGAGGATGGCCTCCACGACGTCCCAGGGCGGCACTTCCCACCCGTCCAGGCAGGCCCGCATCCCTTCGGGGTCGCGCTGCCAGAACACACCGCACCAGCCGCCGCCCTGGTCGAGCCGGGACAGCAGGCCGTTGAGGTAGTACGCGAACTCCCGCACCTGGTCCGGAAGTTGTTCCACTGTCATGCCGTTCACCCCACCACCCCACGCCGGACCGGAGCACTCCAATATGGCAGAAAACACCAGTCGTGTTACGAAAGCGCTACGACGAGTTTTCGACCTGGACGCAGAGTGCGGTTACCACCCCGGAACGTGAGGTGAGAATGGGGTGCCGTCGAGGCGGACAATCGGGGCACGCCGTAAATCGAGCGCGGCGCACCCCGTCCCGGACGAACACCCGCGTTGCGGGCGGCCCCTAGGTCCTGTCGTCAAATTCCCGGCGTCCGCCCGGAGGGCGGGCCGGGCGGCGTCTGGTGCGTGCTCTCGGTGTGCCGGGCGGAAGTCCGCG